>CAJMEU010000044.1 GCA_905212515.1 uncultured Oscillospiraceae bacterium
GGGGCCACAGGCGGGCGCTGGCTGCGTTCTCGGGCTCGGCTGGCGTCAGCCAGCCGTCGCCCTGTGGCCTTGCCATCCCCCGCCTGTGACGCCGATTGGGTCCTGCGGAGTTTTCAGCCGCGCGGCGGTGCCGCGCAGTTGAAAACCGCTATTCCCCTTTGTACACCGATGCTATTATTTTTGAAGGAGAGGGAACGTCAGCCTTATGGACGACGACGACAGCGACGCGGGTTTGCGCGTGGCTTCCAACCATATCCATAACAAGGGCATCGTGCGCCATTTCGATGGTGCGCGGGCCCTTTTTTGCTGTGCGCGGCCCGTGCCTTCCATTGAAAGAGGAGCGTATCAACTTTGAGTAAGATTCCCGCGCAGCTATTGCTGCAAGTCATCCTGATTTTTGTCAACGCCTTTTTTGCCATGACGGAGATCGCCGTGATCTCGCTGAACCCGGCCAAGCTGCGCAAGCTGGCCGCGGAGGGCGACCGCGCGGCGCCCCGCCTGCTGAAGCTGGTGGAGCAGCCCGCGGGCTTCCTCTCGGCCATTCAGATCGGCATCACGCTGGCCGGCTTTTTGGGCAGCGCCTTTGCCGCGGACAATTTCTCGGAATATCTGGTGGACTGGCTGTACCGGGACCTGGGCTTCACCCTGCTGCCCGTGTCGGTGCTGGACACGCTGGCCGTCATCGCCATCACGCTGATCCTGTCCTATTTCACGCTGGTGTTCGGCGAGCTGGTGCCCAAGCGCATCGCCATGCAGAAGCCTTTGCAGGTGGCGCGCCTGTCCTGCGGGGTGGTGTCGGCGGTGTCCGTGGTGATGAAGCCGGTGATTTGGCTGCTGTCCGCCTCCACCAACGGCGTGCTGCGGCTGCTGCGCCTGAAGACCGAGGCCGAGGAAGAGGCCGTGACCGAGGAGGACATCCGCCTGATGGTGGACCTGGGCGAGGAGAAAGGGGCCATCGGCGAAGAGGAGGGGCGCTGGATCGACAATGTGTTCGACTTCGGCGACGCCGTGGCCCGCGACGCCATGACCCATGTATCGGACGTGGTGGCTTTGCCCGCGGACGCGGACGACGAGGAGGTGCTGCGCGTCATCCGGGACAGCGGCCTGTCCCGTCTGCCGGTGTACGGCGAGGATATCAACGATATCCTGGGCATCCTGACGGCCCGCCAGTTTTTGCTGGACCGCGCGGGCGCCAGCCGCCAGCCCCTGCAAGCCCTGCTGCGCCCAGCCTACTTTGTGCCCGAGACCGTGCGTGCCGCCGCGCTGTTCAAGGACATGCAAAGCAAGAAGGTGCACCTGGCCGTGGTGGTGGACGAATACGGCGCCACCAGCGGCGTGGTGACGGTGGAGGACCTGCTGGAGGAGATCGTGGGCAATATCTACGATGAGTTCGACCCGGCCGAGGACGCCCAGATCGAGCGGCTGGACGAGGGCCTGTGGCGCGTGGCCGGCAGCGCGCCCATCGAGGACGTGGAGCGGGAACTGGGCGTGCGCCTGCCCGCGGACAGGGATTACGACACCCTGGGCGGCCTGGTGTTCAGCTGCCTGCGGGCCATCCCGCCGGAGGGCGCCCAATTGGACGTGGAGACGGCCGGCCTGCACATCCACGTGGATCGGGTGGAGGACCGGCGCATCGCCTCGGCCACGGTGAGCAAGCTGCCGCCGCAGGACGCCGCCGGCGGGCGGGAGCAATAAAAAATTGCCGTAAGGCAATTTTTTCGGCCATGCGGCCAGTCCCCTGGCCGCGGCCATAGAGATCAGGCTTTTTATTGCGGAGCAATAAAAAATTGCCGCAAACAAGTAGCAAATTTTAACTATGCCGCTCTAAAATTGACTTTTATGAGGCGTAGCTTTAGAATGAAAACAAATACACCTTTGGCGGAGAAGATGTACTCGACAAATTGAAATAGGGAGTACTGTGATATGAAGAACATTTTAGTGGTCCAAGGCGGTGGGCGACCTCAGGGAAATACAGCGCAGTTGGTGAGTGCCTTTGCGAAAGGCGCAACCGAGGCTGGACATCATGTAGAACTTATTTCATTGCAAAAATATGAAGTAAAGGGATGTATTGGATGCAATGCGTGCCGCTATGGAAAGCCTTGTATTCAGAGAGATAGCTTTAACGACCTTGTTCCCAAGATTAAAAAAGCGGACTTAATAGTGTTTGCATCACCGTTATTGTTTTGGACAATTTCATCTCAATTAAAGGCTTTTATTGAGCGCTTTTATTGTATTGCGGAAGAAGATAATAACCCACCATATGGCAGGTATGAAAAATATCCTGTAAAAGACGCGGCATTACTTATGACATCTGCGGATGAGTTTTTTTGGACATATGAGCAGGCTGTATCCTATTATAAATTTGCAATAATAAACTACATAGGCTTTCATGATAAAGGCATGGTACTGGCCGGTGGGTGTGGCGATACAAATGGAAAGCCACAGATTGATAAAACCGCTCATTTGCAGAAAGCGTATGAGTTTGGAAAGCAAATTTACGTCGATTAAACTGCGTTCAAAGTTTCACTTACCCCTCTGGGTTACTTTGCCTTTGGGGGATATGGCGCGCTACGCTATCAGGTTGTTTTGTATGGGATTGGTACTCCAGTCACGCATGAAAATCGTCCCAGCATGAGACGGGGCCAGTCTCACGCCGGGGCGATTATGTGGAACGATAGAAGCCCGTTTTCGTGGGTTCGGGATAAATCATACAGGCCCTCACGGTTTGGCGTTCACAAAGGCCCTGCCTTCTTTTTGCAGAAGGCAGGGCCTTTGATCATGCGGGCTCACGCTTTTTGGCAGCCCAGCCGGCCAAGGAAACGCTCGAAGGCCTTCAGGCCCTCGGCCGTCTGCTTGAACACGCCGGCATCCTCCAGCACGGCCTCGAACTTGACGCCGATTTCCGTGCGCACGGCCGCCTGGGCCTTGGCCTCGCTGAGCTGGGTGCCGTATTTGGCCACTAGGGCGTCGATCCAGTCCGCGTGGGACGGCATGGCCTGCTTGGCCGTCTCGGCCGCCTCGCGGCCGGACAGCACCTTGGCCACCCGGGCGCTCTCTTTTTCCAAACGGCCGGGCAGGATGGCCAGGCCCATCACTTCGATCAGGCCGATATTTTCTTTCTTGATGTGGTGCAGGGGGCGGTGGGGGTGGAAGATGCCCTCGGGGTATTCGTCGGTGGTGCGGTTGTTGCGGGGCACCAGATCCAGGATATAGCCCGCTTCCTCGTCGTAGCGCAGGATGGGCGTCACCGTGTTGTGGGGCACCTGGGCGCCGTTTTCCTCGGTGAAGGCCAGCACGTCGGCCGTCGGGTCGGAGTAGCCGCGCCAGGTCTGCAAAAACTGCTCGGCAAAGGCCTGCAGCTGGGGCACGTCCCGGCCGGTGACGCGGGCCGTGCTGACGGGCCAGCGGATGACGTCCACCCGGAGGTCCGGGTAGGCCGGGCAGGTGTAGGAGGCCAGGCTTTTGGCGCGCTGCATGGGGAATTCGTACCGGCCACCCTGGAAGTGCATGTGGCTGAGGATGCTGCCGCCCACGATGGGCAGATCGGCGTTGGAGCCGCAGGTGTAGTGGGGGAACTGGCGCACAAAATCGAACAGTTGGGCAAAGGTGCGCGGCGTGATGCGCATGGGCTGGTGCTGGGCGTCGAAGACGATGCAGTGCTCGTTGTAATACACGTAGGGGCTGTACTGCAAATACCACTGTTCGCCGCACAGGCTGATGGGCACCACGCGGTGGGTCTGCCGGGCGGGAAAATTGACGCGGCCCGCATAACCGATGTTCTCGATGCACAGCATACATTTGGGATAGCTGGCCGCCGGCTGCAGCCGCTCCAGCGCGATGGTTTTGGGGTCCTTCTCGGGCTTCGTCAGGTTGATGGTCACTTCCAGGGCGCCGTACTGGCAGGGATGGCTCCACTGGATGTTTTTGGCGATCTGCGCGGTGCGGATGTAGTTGGAGGCAATGCACAGATGGTAAAAATAATCGGTGGCGGCGCGCACGCCCTGGGTTTTCCACAGCTCGTTGAAGCGGGCGGCCACCTCGCTCTCGCGGGGCATCAGCGCGCCCATGATGCGCGCCTCGAAGTTCACGCGCAGGGCCGGGACCTCGTTATCGAACAGGCCCTGGGCCGCGGCGCGGTCCAGCAAAGCCTCCAGGATGGGGGTGGGCGCGTCCAGCTGCTGAACGTCCACCTCGCCCGCATAGGGCTCGGCCAGGCCGAACAGGTCCAGCAGCGTGTTGCGGGCCACGTATACGTCCAGCGGGGCGATCAGCCTGTGCTGCAGGCCGAACTGCAGCAGCCGCTCGATCCACAAACCGGTGTCATTCATTGATAAAACGCCTCCAGTCACTCCTGTTTCAGATGTTGCGCCCGCCCGGTGAGGCGAGGACGGCTTACACCCTTATTATAAGAGATATGCCCCGTGGACGCCATGTAAAAATGTTGTGGCTGATTCTCCAATTGGTGCGAGATGGGACGGAAATGCCAGCAAAGCGGGCGGGCCTTCGTGCAAGTTGCCCAAAGGGCGCAAAGGCTTGACAAACCCCGGCGGCCTGTGCTACCATAGGCCCATATACAAAAGGCGACGACGAAGAAAAGTACGGCCGGCGTTCAGGCCCAGTGAGCGGGGGACAGTGCAAACCCCGCCCGAAGAACCAGCCCGAAGAACCCTTCATCAGCCGCGGACCGAACGCGCCGGGCGCGCCAGTAGGCTTCGACGCGTGCCGCGCGTTACAGCGGCGGCGTTTCCGGTTCTTTGCGGGAACGCGTCAAAGGGGCCGTTTGCGAAAACGGCAACATTAGGTGGCACCGCGGGTCTGACAGCATCCGTCCTATGGAAAGGACGTCAAGCTGTCGGATTTTTTTATTGCTCCGCAATAAAAAAACTTTATCTTCATGGCCGCGGCCAGAGGACTGGCCGCATGGCCAAAAAAATAGCCTGCAGCTATTTTTATTTTAGGAGGAAAAACCATGAAACGCACAGAGATCCGTGCCCTGTACGGGCACACCCCTGAAAACGGCGCCGCCGTCACCGTGTGCGGATGGGTGAAGACCGTCCGCGATTCTAAGAACATCGGCTTCATCAGCCTGTCCGACGGCTCCTGCTTCAAGCCCGTGCAGGTGGTGTTCGAGGCGGCGAAGCTGGCCAACTACAAGGATATCGCCAAGGTGGGCGTGGGTGCGTCCATCCAGGTGGAAGGGCATGTGGTGCACACGCCCGGGGCCAAGCAGCCCTTTGAGGTGAACGCCGACGCCATCCAGGTGCTGGGCGCCTGCGGGCCGGATTACCCGCTGCAGAAAAAGCGGCACAGTGTGGAATTCCTGCGCACCATGCCCCATCTGCGCCCGCGCACCAACACCTTTGCCGCGGCCTTCCGCGTGCGCAGCGCCGCGGCCTATGCCATCCACAAGTATTTGCAGGAGCAGGGCTTCGTCTACGTGCACACGCCGCTGATCACCGGGTCGGACTGCGAGGGCGCGGGCGAGATGTTCCGCGTCACCACCCTGGACGCGGCCGCGCCCCCGCGCACCGCGGACGGCGCCGTGGATTTCAGCCAGGACTTCTTCGGCCGGGCCACCAACCTTACCGTCTCCGGCCAATTGGAGGGCGAGGCCATGGCCATGGCCTTCGGCAAAATTTACACCTTCGGCCCCACCTTCCGCGCGGAAAATTCCAACACGCCCCGCCATGCGGCCGAGTTTTGGATGATCGAGCCGGAGATCGCCTTCGCCGATTTGGCCGACGAGATGGATTTGTCCGAGGCCATGGTGAAAAGCGTCATCAACTATGTGTTGGACACCTGCCCGGACGAGATCGCCTTTTTCACCCAGTTTTTCGACAAAGAGCTGGAGACGCGCCTGCGCCATGTGGCGGACAGCGATTTTGCCCGCGTGAGCTACACCGACGCGGTGGCGCTGCTGGAAAAGAACAACAGCCAGTTCCAGTACAAGGTGCAGTGGGGCACCGACCTGCAGACCGAGCACGAGCGCTACCTCACCGAGCAGGTGTACCGGAAGCCCGTGTTCGTGACGGATTATCCCAAGGAGATCAAGAGCTTTTATATGCGCCTGAACGACGACGGAAAGACCGTGGCTGCGGCGGATATGCTGGTGCCCGGCATCGGCGAATTGTGCGGCGGCAGCCAGCGCGAGGAGCGCATGGACGTGCTGCTGGCCCTGATGGAGGAAAAGGGCCTCTCCCAGGAGGACTACTGGTGGTACCTGGACCTGCGCCGCTTCGGCAGCGTGTGCCACGCGGGCTTCGGTATCGGGTTCGAGCGGCTGATCATGTACCTCACGGCCATCCCCAACATCCGCGACGTGCTGCCGTTCCCCCGCACGGCCGGCGGTTTTTGAGCGAAAGTTACCGAAAAGGACATTGCTTTGACGGGCCTGAACGCTTATAATCAAAATAGAAGGACATCCCGGCATTTCAAAAGACGGACAGAGAAAAAGAATGAAAAACATGCCCCCCGCCTACAGCAAAAAAGATCGGCGTAAACTCACCGCCGCCCTGGTGACCATTGGGGCGGCGGGGGCCTTTTTGTGCGTCTATTACGGCGTGGGCCTGGCCCGTGCGCCGGATGGGCCCGCCCGGATTTACCTGGCAGTTGGGCTGGGGGCGGGCCTGCTGGTGGCGGGAGGCTTCGCGGTGCTGCTTACGCAGCTTTACTGGGCCCAGCAGCACACCCTGCAGGAGCTGAACGCCGCAGCCTTTACCGACCCGGTCACCGGCGGGCCCAACAGCACCCAGTTTGAGCGGGAGGCCGCCCGGCGCGTGCGCCAGCAGCCGCCGGACACCTATGCGCTGGTCTCGCTGGATGTGGTGGGCTTCAAGGCCATCAACGAGGCTTTTGGCTCGCAGGAGGGGGACAGGCTGCTGCGGTACGGATATGACACCTTCAGCGCCTGCCTGGAGCCGGACGAATACCTGGCGCGCACCACGGCGGACCATTTCAAGCTGCTGCTGCGCAACGAACCGCCCCGGCAGCTGTACGCCCGCCTGGAGGAAATGGCCAACAAGGTGAATCGGTTCAATTGGGACCCCGGATGCAAGGATTCTTATTGGCTGCAGATCCGCGGCGGCGTCTGCGTGGTGCGAGACCCCGGGAAGAGCATCACCATCCTGCGCGACCAGGCGAACCTGGCCCGCAAAAAGGTGCAGCTGAGCGCGGGCAACCAGCTGTTCGCCTGCGAATTTTATGCACCCAAGGACCAGCACACCATGCTGCTGGACCGGGACATTTTCAACCAATTGGACGCCGCCCTGGAGGCGGGGCGCATCCGCATGTATCTGCAGCCCAAGGTGGACCTGGCAACGGGTGAGACCCTGGGCGCGGAGGCGCTGACCCGCTGGCTGGATGAGGACGGGGCGGTGTTGTACACACCGGCCCAGTTCATCCCCGTGCTGGAACGGCACGGAACGGTGGTGAAGCTGGACGGCTATCTCTTCGAGCAGGCCTGCCGCCGGCTGCGCCGCTGGCTGGACGAAGGGCGCAGGCCCGTGCCCATTTCGGTGAACTTTTCCCGCGCGCACCTGCGCCAGCCGGACGTGCTGGGGGGATACCAGCGCGTGCAGCAGCAGTACGGCATCCCGCCCGAGCTGCTGGAGATCGAGCTGACCGAGACCATGATCGGCGAGGATATCGCCTATTTTACCCACCTGGTGCAGGCCATCCACGCCAAGGGCTTCCGCTGCGCTTTGGACGATTTTGGCAGCGGCTACTCCTCCATGACCATGCTGAAGGACGTGCCCGTGGATACGGTGAAGCTGGACCGCTCGTTCTTCCTGATGGACCAGGAGGACGCGGTGCTGTGCCGCCGCGCGTGGGACATCATTGAAAGCGTGATCGCCCTGGCGAAAAAGCTGGGCATCGCCACGGTGGCCGAGGGCATCGAGGACCAGGCCCAGGTGCAGCGCCTGCGGGCCTGCGGGTGCGACAGCGTGCAGGGGTATATGTTTTCCAAGCCGGTGCCGCCGGAGGAATTTGAACAGAAGTACTTATGACGCGGAAAAGCCGGGGCCTGTAAAGCCCCGGCTTTTGTATTTTGAAGAGGGCGGCCCGCCGTCAGGCGGCATCCTCACAGTTGCGGCTCCAGTCGTCATAATGCCGCTCGTAAGGGGTCTTGCGGGGGATATACACGGGCAGGTCTTCGTCTTCAAAAATACCTTTGGGCGCCAAGCCTTCCATTGCGATCATCAAGAACAACTCCTTTCCTTTGATCTCAGTATAGCCCAAGCGTTGTCCCATAAATCACCCTTTTGGGAAGGGGCGGGCAAAAAAAGGGCCAGGGCGCTTTTTTCGGCTTTGCCGCCGCGCGTCCGGCCGGGAAAAGAGGCCCGGCCCGCGCCGATGCACGCCGCCGGGCCGCCCCGCATAGGCTGGGAACAGAGATGGGGGGAAGCGTGATGGAACAGCGCACCAACGAGCAAGCGGCGATGCGTGTCTCTGTGATCTCCATTGTCCAAAACATTGTGCTGAGCGCGTTCAAGCTGGCGGCCGGGCTGCTTGCCCATTCGGGGGCCATGGTGTCGGATGCCGTCCACTCGGCGTCCGACGTGATGACCACCTTGGTGGTCATGGCCGGCGTGAAGCTTGCCGGCAGGGCGTCGGACAAGGAACATCCCTACGGCCACGAACGGCTGGAGTGCGTGGCGGCGATCATTCTGGCCGTCATTTTGGGGCTTACGGGCCTGGGCATCGGCTGGGCCGGCGTGGAGAAGGTGCGGGCGGGCGCCGCCGCGCTGGCCGTGCCCGGCGGGCTGGCGCTTGCCGCGGCCGTCGTCTCCATCGCTGTGAAGGAGGCCATGTACTGGTACACGCGCGCGGCCGCAAAGAAAACCGGTTCCGGCGCGCTGATGGCCGACGCGTGGCACCATCGCTCCGACGCGCTTTCCTCCGTGGGCAGCTTCATCGGGATAGGCGGGGCCCGCATGGGACTGCCCATTCTGGACCCCATTGCCAGCGTGGTCATCTGCGCCTTTATCATCAAGGCGGCCGTGGATATTTTCAAGGACGCCGTTTCCAAAATGACCGACCGCGCCTGCGACGACGCGACCGTCGCGGCGCTGCGCGAGACCGTGCTGGCCAACGAGCAGGTGCTGCGGATCGACCTTTTGAACACGCGCGTTTTTGGGGATAAATTTTACGTGGAGCTGGAGATCGGTGCCGACGCCGGGCTGTCGCTTCCCCAGGCCCACGAGATCGCCCAGCAGGTGCACGATGCGGTGGAACGGGATTTCACCAAGGCCAAGCACTGCATGGTCCATGTGAACCCCGCGGAAAAAAGCAGGGATGCCAAGGCGTGACGCGCGCCGGCGGGGCCAGGCGTACCAGGGGCGTTTTCAATCAGGGCGCGAAAAAACAGGAGGGCCAACCTGCGTTGGCCCTCCTGTTTTTTTGTGGGATTCAGTACTGCGCGGCCACGGCGTCCGGCGCTTCCACCTTTGCCTCGGCGCCAAAGCTGGCGGCCCAGCCCAGGAACTGGGGGCTGACCACCGCCTGGAAGTGGGCGGTGAAGGTGTCGCTGTCCGGGTGGGGCACCATGGCCACGTCCTTGCCGAAGCGGTCGATGACCACGCCGGCCAGGCGGCTTTTAAAGCGCATGGTGATATCCTGCGCCTGTCCGCCGAACATGCCGAACGTGCGGCGGGTATAGGCGGCCATGTCCAGGCCGGCGGCAGCCTCCTTGCCCAGGCGGGGCTGGTCGGTGACGGCCAGGCGGGACATCTTGTCGGCCCGGTAGTGCTTGATGGCCCCGGCCTCGCCGTCCCAGGCCACCAGGTAGTAGTTCTCGTCGTCCCACACCAGGGCGTAGGGGCTCACCTGGTACACCTTGCCGCCGTGGCGGTAGCGATGCTTTTTCTCCATGGTCCATTCGCCGTATAAAAACTGCACCTGCCGGTCGGCCGAGATGGCGGCGTGGATGGTGTCGATGGTGTAGTAGATGCTCTCGTTCATGCTTTTCACGCGGCCGGCCACGTAGACCTGCCGCTGAAGGCTTTGGGCCTCGTATTTGCTGCACAGGGCCTCCAGCTTTTTGATCAGTTCCCGGCTTTTTTTCTCGCTGAGCGCCTTGGAGGACTGCACCGCGTCCACCAGCAGTTTCAGTTCCGCCAGCTCAAAGGGGCGCGAGGCCAGGGCGTACAGCCACTGGCCGCCCTTTTTGTAGCGGAGGATGTCTACCCCGTGGTCCCGCAGGGTGTTGAGGTCGTCGTACAGGCTTTTGCGCTCGGCCTGCACGCCCTGGCTTTCCAGCCGGGCGATGATCTCCGCCAGGCCGATCCCGTGCTCGGCGTCCGTCTCCCGGGCGAGGATCTCCTGCAGCAAGATCAGCTTTAATTTCTGCCCTTCCCGTCTGGCCATCAGGCCCACCTGCTTTCGTCGATGATGATATCACTTGTTGTAATATTGCCCCATGAAAATACATTTAGTAATTCCCGGGGCCACGCCTCGGCGCCGGAAGGCGCCAGGCCGGCCGCGGCGGCCAGGCGGCCCACCAGGGCCGGGGCCGTGTAGCGGGCGCGCAAAGCGCCCAGGTCCAGGCTTCGCTCCCGCTTGGACAGGCGCTGGCCCGCCGGGTTCACCAGCAGGGGGATGTGCCGGTAGGCGGGCTGGGGCAGGCCCAGCAGGCGCTGCAGGTAGATCTGGCGCGGGGTGCTGGCCAAAAGGTCGCGCCCGCGCACCACTTCCGTCACGCCCATGCGGCCGTCGTCCACCACCACGGCCAGCTGGTAGGCGAACACGCCGTCCGCCCGGCGCAGCACAAAATCGCCGCAGTCCCGGGCCAGATTTTGGCATTGGGGCCCCAGGTGGCCGTCGGTGAAGCAGATGGTCTCGTCCGGCACGGCGATGCGCAGGGCGGCGGCGCGCCCCGCGGCCGCGCGGGCCGCGCGCTGGGCGTCCGTCAGCGCCCGGCAGGTGCCGGGGTACACGGCTGTGCCGTCGCCGGCGTGGGGCGCGCTGGCCGCGTGCAGCTGGGCGCGGGTGCACCAGCAGGGGTACAGGGGGGCCGCCTGGGCCAGCCGCTCCAGCGCGGCGGCGTAAAAGGGGGCGCATTGGCTTTGGAAATAGGGGCCGCGGCCGTCCGCCGGGCACAAGGCGCCGCCCTCCGGCGCCGGGCCCTCGTCCCAGTCCAGGCCCAGCCAGAGCAGGTCCTCCAGCAATTGGCGGGTGTATGCGGGTTTGCAGCGGGCCGGGTCCAAATCCTCGATGCGCAGCACCACGCGGCCGCCCTGACTGCGGGCCGACAGCCAGGCCACCAGGGCGCACAATACGTTGCCCAGGTGCATGCGGCCGGAGGGGGCGGGCGCGAAGCGGCCCACCACGGGCTCAGCCATGGCGGCCTTCGCCTTCCGGGGCAAAATCCGCCAGATAGCCCGCGGCCGAGCGGCTCATCTCCCGGGAAAAATCGCTGTTGAATTTGCGCGCGCAGAAGGCCTGCAGCCAGCCCGTGTAGTCGGTGGAGGCCCGGGCGGCCGGGCCCTCGCGGCGGGCCAGGGCGTCGGCAAAGGCCTCGGGCGGAAGGGCGCGGTAGGTGTTTTCACACACCACGTCCTCGGGGGCGAAGCGGGGCGGCTTGGGCCGCTGCTTTTGCTGGGCCGTGGGATGGCCGATCACCAGCATGGCCACCGGGAACACACAGGGGGGCAGGGCCAGCAAAGCGCGCATCTGTTCGCGGTTTTCCAGCACGTCGCCGATGTAGCAGCTGCCCAGGCCCAGGCTTTCGGCGGCCGTCACCGCGTTTTGGGCCGCGATGCAGGCGTCGGCCATGGCCAGCAGCGCGTCGCCCAGGCCCTGGGGCCGGGGCGCGCAGCCCGCGGCCCCATAGGCGCGGTGCCAGCGGGTGCCGTCGGCCAGGAACACCAGCACCAGCGGCGCGGCGGCGATAAAGGGCTGATGGTCGCACAGCTGGGCCAGCCGCTGCTTTTTCTCCCCGTCGGTGATGTCCAGGATGGTGTACAGCGTTTGGTTGCCGGCGGTGGGCGCCTGCAGGGCGGCCTGCAAAATGGCGCGCCGCTGGACGGGGGACACGGGCTCGGGCGTGAACGCGCGCACGGATCGGCGGGCCGCCAGGGCGGCCAGAATGTCGTTGGTCATGGGGAACATCCTTTCCGGATAAAAGTGAAAAAGCCCGCAGGGCGGGCGGTCAAAACGGGCGGATCATCGCGCCTGCGCGGGCCAGGTAGTCCTGTACCAGCTGCGGGTCCAGCGCGGAAAAGGGCACCGGGGGCAGGGGCTGGGCCGGCAGAGGGCGCAGGGGCACAAAGAAATAGGACAGCCCCACCCATTGGCCCAGCTTATAGCCGGCGCCGGGCAGGCGGGCGATCTCGCGAAAGCCCATGGCCTGGTGGAAGGCGGCGCTGCCGGGGTTGGGGTGGGTGATCAGCGCATAGCAGTTGCAGTAGCCCTGCTGGGCCAGCAGGGCCAGCAGCGCGGCGTACAGCGCCTTGCCCACCCGGTGGCGGTGGGCGTCGGCGGCCAGATAGATGGAGACCTCCGCGTCCCAGGCATAGCCGTCCCGCTCGGCCAAGCGGCCGGCGTAGGCATAACCCAGAAGTGCGCCGTCCAGTTCCGCCGCCAGCCAGGGGAAACCGGCGGCCAGGTGCTGGTCCAGCCGGCGGGCCATTTCCACCCGGCCGGGCACGCGCGTCTCCCAGGAGACGGTGGTCCCTTGTACATAAGGGGCATATACCGAGGCCATACGGCCCGCGTCGCCCCGCCTGGCCGGGCGCAGGATCACGCTGCCCAAGAGACCCACCTCACATTCTGTTTCCCTGTTCAAACAAACGGCCGTTCTTTTCTTTTGATTATAAAAGGATTTTACGCGGATGGGAACGGTCTGCACGAAAAAAACCGGGATTTTTAAATCAAAAATTTAAATTTTTGCCCGGGCGGTTTTGTGAAATCCCGTTTGGCGGCTGTACAAACGGGCCTGTTTGCGGTATGATAAATAACATTGGTGTATACGGGAAACAGCGGTTTTCAACTGCGTGGCAGTCCGGTCTGCCAGCAGACGCCGGGCGCGTTTTATGTGCGGCGAGAGCCGCAGGGTGACGGCTGACGCCAGCCGAGCCCGAGAACGCAGCCAGCGCCCGCCTGTGACGCCGCTTGGGCGCTGTTGCCCTTGTACACCGACGCTAAGATCATCATGAAAGAAGTGTGTGCGGTGGCATTGCTGAGAACGATCGTCTGGTTCCTTTATTTCTTCGGGGCGCTGGTGGCGCTGATCCCCAAAATGCGCACGGCGCAGCGCAAGAAAGAGGCCGGCGATGCGGACGCCAAGGCCTACATCGACAAGTACGTGTGCCAATGGGCGGGCACGCTGGTGAAACTGGCCGGCGTCACCGTGACGGTGCGCGGCCGGGAGAACATCCCGGCCGGCCGGGCGGCGGTGTTCACGCCCAACCATCAGGGCGATTACGACATCCCCCTGATGCTGCTGTACCTGGACGAGCCCCACGGCCTGGTGGCCAAGGTGGAGACGAAGAAGATCCCCCTGGTGCGCACCTGGATGGAGCTGCTGGACTGCGTGTTCATCGACCGCGACAGCCCCCGCAAGGCCATGGAAGCCATGCGCCAGGCGCAGACGATGCTGGAACAGGGCAAGAGCATGGTGGTGTTCCCCGAGGGCACCCGCAGCAGGGGCGACCAGATGAATGAATTCAAGGCTGGCGCTTTCCGCATGGCCTGCAAGGCCGGCGCGCCCGTGGTGCCGGTGGCCATTGACGGCAGCTATAAGATCATGGAGGCCTGCCACATTTTGATGAAACCGGCCCACGTGACCATCACCATCCTGCCGCCCATCGAGACGGCCGGTATGGACCGCGCTGCCCAGCACGCCCTGGGCGAAGAGACGGCGGCGCGCATCGCCCAAGCGAAAGGACACTGAAGATGGCAAGCTATCGGTATACCAGGGACATCCAGCCCCAGGACACGGCGCCCGCATCCCAGGCGCCCGCGCCCATGACGCGCAGACAAAAATGGGACAATTTCTGGTTTTATCACAAGTGGCACGTGGTGGCCGCCGTGGTGGCGGCGCTGCTGGTGGCCGGCTTTGTCAAAGAGATCGTCTCCCAGGTGGAGCCGGATTACCAGTTCGGCATCCTCACCCACCAAAGCGTGCCCGGCGGTGTGACCGAGGCCCTGGCCGAGGCGCTGACGCCGCTGTGCGGGGACCGCAACGGCGACGGCCGCGTGTACGTGCAGGTGCTGGCCTATGAGTTCAACGACAATATCCCCCAGGGCGTCATGGCAGCCACCACCCGCCTGGCCTCGGACATGCAGGTGGGCGAGAGCGCGTTCTTCTTCTGTGACGACCCGGCGGCCTTTGCCCGGGAGGGGCGCAACGTGTTCGCGGCCAACGACGGCAGCGAGCTCGCCGAGGAGCCGGACAGCGAGACCCTGGCCGCCCTGGGCGTGGACTGGGACGACTGCCCGGTCTTGCGGCAGCTGGAGCTGCCCCCATTGGAGACCGGCTACGGCACCATAGACGTGGCCGGCATGATGCGCGGGTACAAAGTGGTGCGCCGCACCCTGGGCGGTTATAAGTGGAACGAGGAAGAGCAGGCCTATTTCCAGGACGCCGACGCGATGTACCGCAGTTGGTGCGGGCTGGAGGATGGACAAGGGGGCGAACCATGATGTGGTGGGTCATCGGCGGCGCGGCCGCCCTGGCCGTGCTGGGCGTGCTGGTGTGGGCCGCAGTGTGCGCAAGCCGATCGGCGCCGCGCAAAAGCGGGACGCCGTCGCCCACGCAGCAAACGGAAAACCCCTATCGGAAAATTTATAAGTAATAAGGAGAGGGATCATGGGGATCTTTAGTCGGAATTTTGATAGGCCGGGGCCCGGCGTGTCCAAAGACGCGCCGAAGAAAAAAGGCTTCGCCCGTTTTTTTGAGATCATGGGCCGGGACTTTTTCGATTTGTGGAAGGTGAACCTGCTGACGGCCCTGTTTTTCCTGCCCATGCTGGCCGTGGCCGGGTTTGCCTGGGTGTACCGCCAGTACGCGGGCATGCTGCTGCTGTCGGCCCTGGCGTTTTTGATCGCCAGCCTGCCCGTGGGCCCGGCGCTGTGCGCGCTGCAAAGCATCGTCAGCCGCATGGTGCGGGACGACCCCTTCTTCTTCTGGCACGAGTATAAAAAAGCCTGGAAAAGTTGCTGGAAGCAGGCCATGCCCCTGGGCGCGGTGCTGTGCCTGCTGGGCGGCGCCGAGTGCCTGGCCCTGGGCATGTACTTCACCATGGGCACCCAGAATTTTTTCGTGCTGTTCGCCCTGCTGCTGGGCCTGCTGCTGCAGGCGGCCGTGTGGCTGCTGGCCACCCTGCAGATGGTGTATATGGACCTGGGCACCTTGTCCCTGCTGAAAAACAGCCTGCTGATCTTCTTCGGCCGGGTCAAACGCACGCTGCCGGCCGTGCTGACCGTGGTGGTGGTGATGGGGGCGCTGTTTCTGTTCCTGAACCCGGCGCTGCTGCCGCTGCTGGTGCTGCTGGGCGTGCCCACTTGGCTGTTGGTGTCGGCGGACATGTGGATCTGGCCGGCCCTGGACGAGCTGTTCAACCTGGACCAGCGCCTGGCCGACAAGCGCGCGGCCGAGGACGCCCAGCCCTCGGAGGGGGCCTGACATGGAGTGGAAGATCCACCATGTGGCCGTCATTGCCTCGGACCTTGCGGCCAGCCGCCGCTTTTATGTGGACTTGCTGGGCCTGCCCGTGCTGCGGGAGACCTACCGCGCCGCGCGGGATTCCTGGAAGATCGACCTGCAATTGGCCGGCGGCGCCCAGCTGGAGCTGTTCACCATGCCCAGCCCGCCCCCGCGGGTGACGGGCCCCGAGGCCTGCGGCCTAAGGCACCTGAGCTTCTGTGTGGAGGATGTGCCCGCTGCGGTGGACTGGCTGCGGCAGAGGGGCATCGCCTGCGAGCCCGTGCGCGTGGACGAGGTGTCCGGCGGGCGGTTCACCTTTTTCTTCGACCCGGACGGCCTGCCCCTGGAATTGCATGAATAACAAGCCGCCTCCGGCAAGGGCGCGTTGGCGTAAGAAAGCATCGGTTTTGGCTGACAGTTTTGGCGCCTGATGCACTCAAAAAGCTCGGCAATCCGCCAGGATTGCCGAGCTTTTTTCGCACACCAATCATCCGAAACTGTCGAGCCGTGCCCTTGGCGGCAAAAAGCATTGCCGCCATCGCTTCGGCCCTTGCCGCGCAAAACGGCGCGCGGCATTTCGCTGCGCGAAACCGGGCTGCCGGCTGTCCCGCCGCGCTGCGGCGTGCCTTGTTCGCACCCGGCAAATTTTATTTGCCGGGGCCTCGCTCACAAACGTCGGACCGGACAGTTTGCTCCAAGGCCCCACTGGGGCCTTTGCCGCCTACGGCGACCGCAAAACTGTGAAGCACCCTTGGAAAGGCAATTTTTGATGCAGAGCAAGGAAAATTCGCGCAGGCACCCTCTATGGTTGTCAAGCGGATTTGACGAAGCACTGTGCAAAAATTGCCCTTCCAGGGGCGATGGTTTCTTGCGTCAACACGCCTAACAGCCGGGGGCGGCTTTATTGCGCGGCGCGGCGGTGTATCAGCCCTTCGCCCAAGGCAGCAGCGCGGCCGCGGCCTGGGCGCAGGCGGCCGGCGCGCCCCAGCAAGGAGCCCATAGGGCCAGCAGCCAACTCAGCCCCAGGCAGGCGGCGGTCAACCAGCTTTTATTCATTTCAACTTCCTCCCTCTGCATAAAGCGTCACCTTGATTTTAGATAGATATCATCTAAAAGTCAATAGATAAATTTTATCTATGGGATAATAAAACCGGTGATAAATATGGTGACACGCATCCGCGACCTGCGGGAGGACGCCGACTTGAGCCAGAGCCAAGTGGCCCGGGCCGTCGGCATCACCCAGCGAAAATACAGCTATGTGGAAACGGGCGTCCAGCCCTTGACGGCGGAATTGATCGTCAGCCTGGCGCGGTTTTACGATGTAAGCACGGACTATTTCTTAAAATTGACAGACAAACGGGGCCGTTTTCCGCGTTGAAAAAGGCCTCGGCAAAAACGCGCCTTGGGGCGCGTTTTTTGCTGTGCGCTTCAAGGCCGGGAGAAGAACAAAAACCCCCGCCCGGATATTTTCCGCCGGCCCCGGGGAAAGCTGGAAGGGGGGACCGTGGAGATTTCACAAAACTTGCACTTATAATTATATAATTTGATTGACAAATTATGTAGCTTGTGTTACAATGTTCAACGAAAGGAGCGATGGGAATGGAGAAGAGCGTATACAGCCTGGTGCTGATGGACGACGTGGTGGCCGCCGTGGACCGGCTGGCCTACAGCGAGGGCGCCAGCCGGTCGGCTATGGTGAACCGCATCCTGGCCGAATACACCGGTTACGCCACGCCCCAGCAGCGCATCCAGGATATCTTCAAGGCCGTCAGCGACATTTTGGACAGCCAAAGCGTGCTGCAGCCCATGTTGAGCGCGTCCGACGCCATGCTGGCCATGCGCAGTGCCTTGCAGTACAAATACAACCCCAGCCTGCGCTACACCGTAGAGCTGTACCCCCAGTGGGGGCAGTCCATGGGCATTCTGCGGGCCAGCCTGCGCACGCAGAACCCCAACCTGATGCTGTATCTGGGACAGTTCTATAAATTGTGGCAGAAGCTGGAGGCGGCGTGCCTGCCCGGCCCGGCCCGCGTCAGCGAGGCCGGCGGCGCGCGGTATACCCGCCAGCTGCTGACGCCCCAGGGCATGAGCGCCGCAGAGGTGGGCAATGCCATTGCCGATTATGTGCGCCTGTTCGACGATTGCCTGAAAACCTTTTTTGACCGGCTGGACCAGCCGGCCGACGCGCCCCGCGCGGTGCGGGACGTGTATACCCGCGGCCTGACCGAAGCCGCGGCACAACTGTGACGAACGCTTTTTGCAGAGAGAGGAGTGTGGAGCGATGAACGCACAGAAAATGACACAAAAATCCCTGGAGGCCCTTGGGGCAGCCCAGAACCTGGCCATCGAGTACCAGAACCAGGCGGTGGCGCCGGAGCATCTGTTCTGCGCCCTGCTGAACCAGGACGGCGGCCTCATCGGCCAATTGATGGAGAAGATGGGCGTGGAGCCGGGCAACCTGTCCGCCGCCTTTGCCAAAAAGGTGGCCGAACTGCCCCACGTGACGGGCTCGGGCCGGGAGCCGGACAAGGTATACCTGACCCCGGAGCTGGACCGCGCCCTGACGGCGGCCGAGAAAGCCGCGGCCAATATGAAGGACGACTATGTCAGCGTGGAGCACCTGGTGCTGGGCATGATGGATGCGCCCAGCAACGTGGTAAAAGAGGTGCTGCGCCAGTTCTCCATTGACAAAAACCGCTTTTTGGAGGTGCTGATGCAGGTGCGCGGCAACCAGCGCGTGACCAGCGACAACCCCGAGAGCACTTACGACGTGCTGGCCAAATACGGCCAGGACCTGGTGGACCTGGCCCGTCAGCAGAAGCTGGACCCGGTGATCGGCCGCGACGCCGAGATCCGCAACGTCATCCGCATCCTCAGCCGCAAGACAAAGAACAACCCCTGCCTCATCGGCGAGCCCGGCGTGGGCAAAACGGCCATTGCCGAGGGCCTGGCCCAGCGCATCGTGGCCGGCGACGTGCCCGAGAACCTGAAGGACCGCAAGGTGTTCAGCCTTGACATGGGCGCGCTGGTGGCCGGCG
>CAJMEU010000045.1 GCA_905212515.1 uncultured Oscillospiraceae bacterium
CCCACAGCAAAGCCTGGGGGGCGGGCAGACCCCGCCCCCGGCCTTGTGTGAGGCAACAAAAAAGCGCTGTGCCGGAATAAATCCCAACACAGCGCCGGAGGTGCAAAAACAAGCCCCATCCGCCTTGCCTAGAGGGCGGAAAAAGGGTATAATAACTTTGCATCCGCAGCTTTTTGGCTGTTGTTGGAAGGCCATTTCTTCCGACAGGGCGGCGGGGAGGTCGCAACTCTCCGCTGCCCGTTTGCACTTTTTGTGCCTCGCCCTAATTATAGGCCAATTATTTGTGGATTGCTATGTTTTTCGCCAATAAACCAAGCGGCGCCGGCCCCACGGCAAGGGGCCGGCGCCGTTTTTTTGCGCGCGGGACAGGGGCTCCTTTTATCAGGCCAGCCAGGCCTGGACTTTCGGCACATAGCCCATGATAAAGATCACGATGATCAGCAGCGGCAGGCCCCAGGTGAGGTAACCGCGCGCCCATTTGGGGAAGCGCAGGCCCTTGCCGGTGTCGGCCTCGGCCACAAAGTTATTCCAGCCCCAGCCGCGCCTGGACACGCAGAACAGCAGATAGATCAGGCTGCCCAGGGGCAGCAGGTTGTTGGACACGATGAAATCCTCGATGGACTGGATATCGCCGATGCCGGGGATGGACACGCCGGACCAGACGCTGAAGCCCAGGGCGCAGGGCAGGCTGAGCAGGGCGACGGCCAGGCCGTTGACGGCCACGGCCTTTTTGCGGGCCCAGCCCCAGTTGTCCATGCTGAAGCTGATGAGGTTTTCGAACACGGCGATGATGGTGGACAGGGCGGCAAAGCTCATGAACAAAAAGAACAGGCTGCCCCACAGCCGGCCGCCCCACATCTGCCGGAACACGCTGGGCAGGGTGACGAACACCAGGCCCGGCCCCTCGCCCGGGTCCACGCCGAAGGCGAAGCAGGCGGGAAAGATGATGAGGCCCGCCAGCAGGGCCACGGCCGTGTCCAGCACGGCGATGTTCAGCGCCTCGCCGGTGAGGGCGCGGCTTTTGCCGATATAGCTGCCGAAGATGGCCATGGCCGAGATGCCCAGGGACAAGGTGAAGAAAGCCTGGCCCATGGCGGCGTACACGGCCTCGCCGAAGCTGGCCCAGCCGTTTTCAAACATTTTGCCAAAGTCCGGCACCAAATAGAATTTGAGGCCCTCGCCCGCGCCGGGCAGGGTGACGCTGCGCACGCACAGCACCAGCATGATGACCAGCAGACAGCTCATCATCACCTTGGTGATGCGCTCCACACCCTTTTGCAGGCCCATGCTGCACACCAAGAACCCCAGCATCACCGCCACCAACATCCAGCCGATCAGCTCGCTGGGATTTGCCAGCAGGCCGCCGAACACGTCGGCCGGCGCGGCGGTGTTGAAGGCGCCGGCGGCGCTTTTCACCACATAGGCCAGCATCCAGCCGCCCACGGTGGTGTAGAACATCATCAGCAGATAACAGCCGGCAAAGCCCCACCACTTGAACCAGGCCCAGTGCCCGCCGGCGGGCTGCAGGGCCTGGAAGCTTTTGGCGCAGGATTTCTGGCTGGCGCGGCCCACGGCGAACTCCATCACCATGACGGGCAGGCCCAGAATGACCAGGAACACCAGATACAGCAGCACAAAGGCCGCGCCGCCGTACTTGCCGGTGATATAGGGGAAGCGCCACACGTTGCCCAGGCCGATGGCGCACCCGGCGGAGATGAGGATGAACCCCAGCCGCGAGGAGAATTTTTCACGATTTTCCATGATCCCAAACATCCTTTTTCACACATTGTTTTACCGCGCGGGCCGCCGCAGGCCGCGCCGCCGCTGTTTTTCAGCATAGCAGATTTTGGGGCGGATGGCATCCGGGGGCCGGGCGGGGGGATTTATTTTTGCCGGGGCGGGGCTGAGGGGGGGGGCGGGCCGTGAGGGACTAGGGCGCGTGCGGGCGCGTCCGCCGCTGCCCCCGGGGGCGCGCCCGTCCCTTGCGCCGGCGGGGCCTCGCGCCGGGCGGCCGCGGGCCATGAGAAAATAGGGCGCCCGCCTTTATTCCCCTTGAACCCCATAACTGCGCAGGGCCAGGCCGCGGAAGGCGGCGTATTCCTCGGCCAGTGTTTGCAGGGTGTGCCGCTCGTCCGGACGCAGGGCTTCCCACAGGCAGAGGGACACATCCAGCTTATCCCCCGCCGTTTTGGCGTTCCAAACGCCGACGACACAGCCGCCCCGCAGCACCGCGCCCGGGTTGGCCACGGTTTTCCACACTTCTTTCCGGCGGGCCTCGTCGGGCAGGACAATAGCCCGGTCCCGCAGGTCCAGATAGGGGTCGTGCGGGCCCAGCAGCAGCAGGCGCTCCCCCTCGCAGCCGTCTGCAGGCAGGGCGGCGGCGTCCGCCGCCAGCATCCAGCAGCGGCGGCCCGCCAGGCGCACGGGCGTCAGCTCGGCCTCGACGCCGGCCCACAGCCGTTTGGCCTGCCGGGGCGAACAGCCCAGCCAGGCGGCAAAGTCGCCCTGGGCGGCAGGGCCGTAGCAGTGCAGAAATTTGCGCACCAGGGCCTTTTCCCCCTCCCCATCCGGCGCAAGGCCATGGCCCAGCCAGTTTTGATAAGAGGTGAAGGTGGGGCTGGCGCCCTGCCGCGCCCCAAACACCACCAGCCCCGAAAAGGCGCAGGGCCGCAGCAGGAACGAGACCACGGCGCCCCCCATCGTCTGCCGGTCCGGCCGGCCGTACAGAGAGGGGGCGTCCCACAAAGCCTGCTGCCAAGGGGGCAAGTGGGGGCGGACGGCGTCGGCCAGGGCTTGGTCCAGCGCCTCCTTGCTGACGATCACGCGGGCGTCCAGCACGCGGGCCGCCTGTTTCACCAGCGCCAGCGCCTCGTCAAAAGCCATGTGCACAAAGTCCAGTCCCCCGCTGACGCCCCGGGTATATATCCAGGGCTCCTCCCCCTCCCGCGCCACGAGGGGCGTGAGGAACACGCCGCTTTCTGCGGTGGGGAACACGGCGGGCACGCCGCGCCAGCTCCAGGCCTGCAAAAGGGTTTTATCCTCGTATAAGGCAGTATGCAGGGCCCCGAGAGAGCAGCCATCCAGCCGGTTGTGCAGGGCAGTCTCCCAGGCGCCGGGCGGGGAATTTTGCAGGCCGCAGGCGCCGGCGGCCTGTTCCACGGCAGCGGGCGGCAGCTTTCTGTCCAGATGATGGGCGCGCAGCCGGTGGGCGCGCGCCTGGGAAGCGGTGCATTCCATAAGGCCCTCCTTTTGTTGGGCGTTGCGTTCCATCCCATTATATCAAAGAATGCGACAAAGCAAAAGCCGGCCCCAGAGGGG
This sequence comes from uncultured Oscillospiraceae bacterium, assembly GCA_905212515.1. Taxonomy (GTDB): domain Bacteria; phylum Bacillota; class Clostridia; order Oscillospirales; family Ruminococcaceae; genus Ruthenibacterium. The sequence goes on from CAJMEU010000045.1 coordinate 3,319, forward strand.
CCGGCTTTTGCCGATCGCTGCGTATCTTTTTCGTCCAGGTTATCCCAGGGCCACATCCAGGGCCATCATCAGGGTGAAGCCCAGGGCGAACAGCACCGTGCCCAGGTTGGAATGGTCGCCCTCGCTCATCTCGGGGATCAGCTCCTCCACCACCACGTACATCATGGCGCCGGCCGCGAAGCTGAGCAGGTAGGGCAGGGCGGGCACCACCAACCCCGCCGCCAGGATGGTGAGCAGGGCGCCCACAGGCTCGACCACGCCGGACATCACGCCGTAGAGGAAGGCCCGGGGCTTTTTCACGCCCTCGGCCCGCAGGGGCATGGAGATAATGGCCCCCTCGGGGAAGTTCTGGATGGCGATGCCCAGGGACAGCGCCAGGGCGGCCATCAGGGTGATCTGCGCATCGCCGGCCAGCCAGCCCGCGTACACCACGCCCACGGCCATGCCCTCGGGGATATTGTGCAGCGTGACGGCCAGCACCAGCATGGTGGTTTTCTGCAGGCGGCTTTGGGGGCCCTCGGCCTTTGCGCTGTTCATATGCAGGTGGGGGATCACCCGGTCCAGCACCAGCAGGAACAGCACCCCCAGCCAAAAGCCCACCACCGCAGGCACAAAGGACCACTTGCCCATGTCCTGGGCCTGTTCCATGGCCGGGATCAGCAGGCTCCAGATGGAGGCGGCCACCATCACGCCCGCCGCGAAGCCCGTCAGCGCCCGCTGCACCAGGGGGTTGAGGGACTTTTTCATGAAAAATACGCAGGCCGCGCCCAGGGCGGTGCCCGCAAACGGGATCAGGATCCCTTGCATCACTTGGGATATCATATTCTCACCTTTCGCGCAAAATGTTAACATTTGATAACAAATAATAGCACATTATTTGACAAAATACAAGGGATTTTGTTTGGAAAACAGGCAAAAGACACGCGGGCCCGCGCAAAAAAAGCGGGGCCCGCGTGAAATAACGGAAGAATTTACTGGAAAAACAGCAGCAGCATGCCAGCGGCCACCGCGCTGCCGATGACGCCGGCCACGTTGGGGCCCATGGCGTGCATCAAAAGGAAGTTGGAGGGGTTGTACTTCTGCCCTTCCTTCTGCACCACGCGGGCGGCCATGGGAACGGCCGACACGCCGGCCGCGCCGATGAGGGGGTTGATCTTGCCGCCGGACAGCTTGCACATCAGCTTGCCCAGCAGCACGCCGCCGGCGGTGCCCATGGCAAAGGCGATGACGCCCAGGATGATGATCTTGATGGTCTCGGCCCGCAGGAACATTTCCGCGCTGGCTTTGGCGCCCACGGTCATGCCCAACAGGATGGAGACGATATACATCAAAGATTTCTGGATGCATTCCACCAGCAGAGGCACGCGGCCGGATTCCTTCAGCAGGTTGCCCAGCATCAGCATGCCGATCAGCGCGCCCGCGCTGGGCAGCAGCAGCACGGTGAACAGCGTGACCACGATGGGGAAGATGATCTTTTCCGTCTTGCTGACTTCGCGCAGCTGCTCCATCTTGATCTGGCGCTCTTTTTCCGTGGTCAGCAGCCGCATGATGGGCGGCTGGATGACCGGCACCAGGGCCATGTAGCTGTAGGCCGCGATGGCGATGGCGCCCAGCAGGTCCGGCGCCAGCTTGCTGGTGAGGTAGAGGGCCGTGGGGCCGTCCGCGCCGCCGATGATGCCGATGGACGCGGCCTCCGGGCCGGTGAAGCCCAGGAAGATGGCGCCGAAGAAGGTGGTGAAAATGCCCAGCTGCGCCGCCGCGCCCAGCAGCAGGCTGCGGGGATTGGCCAGCAGGGGGCCGAAGTCCGTGCCCGCGCCGATGCACAGGAAGATCAGCGGCGGATAGATGCCCAGTTCCGTGCCCTGGTACAGGTAGTACAGCAGGCCGCCGTTCTGATCGCCCACCACGTGGGCCATCAGGCCCGCCAGGGGCAGGTTCACCAACAGCATGCCGAAGGCGATGGGGATCAGCAGATAGGGCTCGAACCCTTTATGGATGGCTAAGTACAAAAAGAGGCAGGCGATGCCGATCATGATCAGCTCGCCGGGCAGGCGCAGGCCGAACAGTTCCGTGTTGCACTTGAACAGCTCGGAGAAACCTGTGCTCTGCCAGAAGCCTTGAAGGATCTCCAGCATAGTCGGCCCCCCTTATTGGAGGGTGACCAGCAGGTCGCCGGAGGCCACAGCAGCGCCCTTCTGCACCGAGACGGACACCACGGTGCCGTCGGCGGGGGCCACGATCTCGTTCTCCATCTTCATGGCCTCGATGACCACCAGGATCTGGCCGGCCTTCACCGCCTGGCCGGCGCTGACGGCCACGTCCAGGATGGTGCCCTGCAGGGGCGCGGTGATGGCGCCGGCGCCGCCGGCCGGGGCCGCTTTGGGCGCGGGAGCAGGGGCGGCCGGGGCCGCGGGGGCTGCTTTGGGGGCCGGGGCGGGCACCGCGGGGGCGCTGGAGACGGCCGCGCCGCCCAGCTCTTCCACTTCTACCTCATGGGCCACGCCGTCCAAAACGATACGAAATTTCTTGATGCTCATAATTTTCTACACCTCTCTGCTTATTGTGCGGAGCCGGTCCTGCCGGCTTGGCTCCAGGGCGTTTCCGCGCTTGTGACGCGGCGGATGCTGCGCACCACGAACTGATCCGTGCTTTTGCCCAGATAGGCCGCGATGGCCGCCGCGGCCAGCACCGCGTCGGCGGTGTCGTCCCGCCGGGCGGGCGCAGGCGCGGCCGGGGCGGAGACGGGCGCGGGGGCTGCGGCTGGGGTCTTGCTGGCCTTTTTCAAAATCCAGGCCGTCAGGTCGATGATATAGGAGATGGCCAGCAGCACGATGAATACCACCGCCAGGCTGAACAGGCAGACCGTGACGGCCTGGCCGATGGTGATCTGTTCACCAAACATAGCGCGCCCTCCTTACAGCGGGATATTGCCGTGCTTTTTGCGCGGCTTATCCACATGTTTGCCCTCCAGCGCTTCGAAGGCGCTGATGACGTGCTTGCGCGTTTCGCTGGGCATGATGACGTCGTCCACATAGCCGCGGGCCGCCGCCACATAGGGGTTCATCATGGCGTCCTGGTACTCGGCGATCTTGGCCTTGCGCTCGGCTGCGGGATCGGCCGCGGCCTTGATGCCCTTGGCGAAGATGATGTTGGCCGCGCCGTCCGCGCCCATGACGGCGATCTCGGCGTCGGGCCAGGCGAACACCATGTCCGCGCCCAAGTGCTTGGAGCACATGCCGATGTACGCGCCGCCGTAGGCCTTGCGGGTGATGACGGTGACCTTGGGCACCGTGGCCTCGCTGTAGGCGTAGAGCATTTTGGCGCCGTGGCGGATGATGCCGCCGTGCTCCTGCTGGGTGCCGGGCAAGAAGCCGGGCACGTCCTCCAGGGTCAGCAGGGGGATGTTGAAGGAATCGCAGGTGCGGATGAAGCGGGAGGCCTTATCCGAGGCGTTGATGTCCAGGCAGCCGGCCATGGCCTTGGGCTGGCTGGCGATGACGCCCACGCTTTTGCCGTTCATGCGGATGAAGGCGGTGATGATGTTGCGGGCATAGTGCTGCTGGTACTCCATCACCTCGCCGCCGTCGGCCAGGCTTTGGATAACGGCCAGCATGTCGTAGGGCTTGTTGGGGTTTTCCGGCACCAGGCTGTTCAGGGCCTCGTCCTCGCGGTTCAGGTCGTCCGTGCAGCCGTACACGGGCGCGGGGTCCAGGTTGTTCTGGGGCAGGAAGCTGAGGAGGCGGCGGATCTGGGCGATGCACTCGTCCTCGCTGTCGGCCGAGAAGTGGGCGCAGCCGCTGGTGGCGTTGTGGGCCATGGCGCCGCCCAGGCTTTCGGCCGTCACATCCTCGCCGGTGACGGCCTTGATGACCTGGGGCCCGGTGATGTACATCTGGCCCGTGCCCTTCACCATGAAGATGAAGTCCGTCAGCGCCGGGGAATACACCGCGCCGCCGGCGCAGGGGCCCATGATGACGCTGATCTGGGGGATGACGCCCGAGGCCATGGTGTTGTTGTAGAAGATGCGGCCGTAGCCCGCCAGGGCGTCCACGCCCTCCTGGATGCGGGCGCCGCCGGAATCGTTGATGCAGATCATGGGCGCGCCCACTTTCAGGGCCGCCTCCTGGGCGGCGGCGATCTTGGCGGCGTGCATCTCGCCCAACGAGCCGCCGATGACGGTGAAGTCCTGGGCCGCCGCGTAGGTGAGGCGGCCATCGATGGTGCCGTAGCCGGTGACCACGCCCTCGCCGGGCACCTCTTTTTTGTCCATGCCGAAGTTCGTGCAGCGGTGCTTCACGAACAGGCCGGTCTCGACGAAGCTGCCCTCGTCAAACAATTTCTCCAGCCGCTCGCGGGCGGTCTGCTTGCCGGCGGCGTGCTGCTTGGCCACGGCCTTTTCGCCGCCGCCCTCCCGCAGGCGCGCCTTCAGCGCCAGCAGCTGTTCCTGTTTTGCTGTTGCCAAATGAAATTCCTCCTGTCTGAATCATGTTCTATCATTGCAATTGATCGGTTCCGGGTGAATGGCAGGCCCTTCCTTACCTGGGCAGAGCCAGGGCCTGCCGCTGCAGCCGTTCCTCCTGTGCGTTCGCAGGCTCCAGCGTCACGCCATGGGGCTGGGGGCGTCCGTCCCCGCCCACGTTCACAAAGGTGATGAAGCCTTCCAGCAGCACCTGGCCGCGCACATTCAGCTGGATATGGGACACCATGCTGGTGCGCCCCGCGTGGATGGCTTTGCTCACCAGCTCCACGATCTCGCCCAACTGGATGGGCCGGGTGAAGTTCATGCCGTGGATCTTCACGCAGACGATGTTCTGCGCGGGCAGGTGCACGGCCGCGGCCATCAGGCCGGCCTCCACGAACCACTCGGCCGTGCGCCCCGCGAACAGGGTTCCGTGGTGGTTCAGGTCCTCGCTTTTTACAAAATGGTGGGTCAGCACCGGCTGCATACGCATGGTCTATCGCCTCTTTCCCGCTGTGCTCGGCTTATTCGGACTTTTTCCTGAAGCGCTCGGGCACTTCATACAGGCCGCCGGAGATCTCGGCGATCTCCTCCAGGCTTTTGGCGGCCAGCAGGTCTTTGTTGGCCGCGGCCGGGGAGATGGCCAGGTCCTCGGGGTAGGCCACCTTGCCGGCGGCGCGCATCTCGTCGACGGCCGCTTTGCTGACCAGGTCGCCGATGGGCGTGCCCTGGGCCACCGCGCCCAGCAGGCGGGTGCGCTCCTCGGCGTTCTGGGCCTGGTAGAGATAGGCGACGCCCTGCTCGGTGACGACGTGGGTCACGTCCTCGCCGTACATCATTACCGGGGCGGCGGCCATGCCGGCCTTTTTGCCGATATCCACCGCGTCCAGCACGGGCACGAAGCCGGGGCCGAACTTGCTGCGGCTCTTCATCATCTGCACCACCATCTTGCGGCCCGAGGCCATGGAGCCGTTCAGCGGCTGCATATCCAGCCAGGCCTTGGTGGTGTGGCGGCGCCCGCCGGAACTGTTGCCCATATTGGGCGCGCCGCCGTAGCCGCTGAGGCGGCCGTTGGTGACGGTGGAGGAGTTGCCCACATAATCCATCTGCAGCGTGCCGCCCAGGAACAGGTCCATGCCGTAGAGGCCGGCCACCTGAGCCGCCGCGCGGTTGGAGCGCAGGGCCCCGTCCGGGCCGGTGAAGAAGATGTCCGGCCGGGCGGCGGTGTATTTATCCATGCCCAGCTCGCCGCCGAAGGCGCACACCTGCTTGACCCATCCGTCCTCGATGGCGGGGATCAGCGTGGGGTGGGGGTTCAGCACCCAGTGGGTGCAGATCTTGCCCTTGAGGTCCAGCATGTTGCCGAAGGTGGGCAGCAGCAGCTCGATGGCCGCGCCGTTGTAGCCGATGCCGTGGTTCAGGCTGGTGACGCCGTGCTTGGCGTAGATACCCTTGATGACCATCATGCCCATGAGGATGTGGGCGTCCTGGATCTTGGCCGGGTCGCGGGTGAACAGCGGCTCCATGGGATAGGGCTCGCTGGCCTTCACGATGTAGTCCACCCAGCCGCCGGGGATGTCCACGCGGGGCAGGTCCTTTTCGTCCACGATGTTGTTCACCTGGGCGATGACGATGCCGTTTTTAAAGGCCGCCGCTTCGGTGAGCATGGGGGTCTCCTCGGTGTTGTAGCCCGTGTACAGGTTGCCGTTTTTGTCGGCCCGGTCCGCGGCGATGAGGCACACGTTGGGCGTCAGGTCCACATACAGGCGGCCGTACAGCTCGAGATATGTATGGATGGCGCCGATGCGCAGTTTGTTGTCCGCCAGCATCTGGGCCAGGCGCAGGCTCTGCACGCCGGCAAAGGCGAAGTTGATCTCCTCGGCGATGCCCTCCTCGAACAAATCCAGATGTTCATCCAGGGAGATGGAGGGGATGATCATGTTCAGCCCGTGCACCTTGGCCGGGTCCAGTTTGGTCATGGCGCCGGCCAGGAAGGCCGCCTGCTTTTGGTTGCAGCCCTCCAGCACCACTTTGTCTCCGGGGTGGATGACCCCCTCCAAAAAGGGCACGATGTCCTGTGTGTCCACTACTTTTCCCGCGGTATACTGCTTTACCGCGTCCATGCGCTCGTGCTTGGAACGCCGTTCCTTATCCCAGATCATAAAAGCCTCTGCTCCTTTCTCATCAATACTCTTGCTTTTCTCTCTGCTCCTGCTCTCAGCCATATCACCCTTGACACGGCCGTCCTCTATGTATATTATAACATTGACATTTAATAACTTCTAATATATACTTTGTTACATATAAATATCTTTTTTATCATAAAAGAGGTGTGCCATGGACATTCATTCCCTTACTTATTTCAAGCGGGTGGCCGAGCTGCAGCATATCACCCGCGCCTCGGAGGAACTGCGCGTGGCCCAGCCGTCCCTGAGCCGCACCATCGCCGGCCTGGAAGGGGAGCTGGGGGTGCGGCTGTTCACCCGGACGGGCAAGAATATCCGGCTGAACCAGTACGGAGAGATCGTGCTGCGGCACACCAACCGCATTTTGCAGGAGCTGGAGGACATCGAAGCGGAACTGGCCGACGCCCGGGACCAGGGCAGCCGCAGCGTGACCATCTCGCTGTATGCCGCGTCCAAGCTGCTGCCCGAGCTGGTGATGGCGTTCAAGCGGGAGTACCCCTCCATCCGCCTGCACATCGTGCAGGATGACCTGGGCACCCGGCAGCGCAGCGAGTGCGACCTGTCCATTTTCTCCTCCATCCAGCCCAGCCCGGCCGGAGCGGAAAACGAAGTGACGCTGATCGAGGAGGAGATCTTGCTGGCCCTGCCCGAAGCGAACCCCTTTGCCCAGCGGGACAGCGTGAGCCTGCAGGAGGTGGCCGGGGAGGAATTCATCTGCCTGCAGCGCGGCAAAAGCCTGCGCACCATCACGGACATGTACTGCAAAATGGCCGGCTTCGAGCCCAACGTCATCCTGGAGAGCGACAGCCCCGAGACCGTGCGCGAGCTGATCCGCGCGGGCATCGGCATCTCGTTCATCCCCTGCGTCACCTGGAGCGGCATCCAGACGGACCACATCGCGCTGGTGCCCATCTCCTTCCCCCAGTGCAAGCGGTATATCCATTTATCCTGGCGCAAGAACGGCTACCTGTCCCCCGCCGCCCTCCTTTTCCGGGATTTTGTGCGCAACTACTTCAAGGCGCTGCCGCCGGGGTGACGGGCGGCGCGCCCGATGCATAAAAAGCCGCCCGCCGCGACCTGGAAACACAAGGTCACGGCGGGCGGCCGTTTTGTATGAAGTTTCCCGCGGGGCGCTTATTCCTCCGCGGCCGGGAACGCGCTTTGCAGAACGCGGGCCAGCAGGCCTTCCATCGAGGGGGTCTGGGCCACCGCGGACTGGATCACCGCGCTCTCCAGCAAAAACATCAGCTCGTAGGCGGTCTCCTCCGGGTCGCCGGCAAAGGTGCGGCTGCGGCGCAGGCGGGCGGCCAGCGCCTCTTCCAGCTCTTTATGGCGGGCCAGGATCCTCTCTTTGATCTCCGGCATGGACAGCGAGAGCGTGTACAGCATCAAAATAAAGCGGCTTTGGCTGTTGTCTGCCAAAAGTTCGTGCAGTTTTTCCCGGCGCGCGGCGCCCTGGCGCGTGTGCAGGATATCCTCCAGAACGTTGGAGACGTCCAGCAGCGCGTTGTCCGCCATCAGCAGCAGAATTTCGTCCTTGCTGGTGAAATAGTGGTGCACCAGCCCGGTGGCGATGCCCGCCTGCTGTGCAATATCCTTCACAGAAGTGGATTCGTACGAGCCGTTGCGGATCATACATGTTTGCAGCGCGCGGCCGATCTCGATGCGGCGCTGTTCTGAAATAGAGGGCCTGCCCATTTACAATTCTCCTACCAATTTTCGCGTTGTGGAAAACATTATCGCACTTATCATAGCACAAGCAAGGGTAAAAATGAAGTGTTTTTTCCCGCGCCCTTGTTCGACACGATTTTTCTTTATGCATTTTAGACAATAGGTTATGCGGATTTTACAAATTATTCACAAACTTGCCGGCCACCGATTGACAGAGAAGGGGAAACGTGTTTTACTGAATTTATAGATTGGTTGGCCAACCAAGAAATAAACTGCATTTCCCGTTCTTATCCCATTCCTGTTCCCGTTCCTTCACCCAACATGTTTCAGAGGTTTTGCCATGAACATTTTCGCAGGGTCCCTGCTGCTGGCGGCGTGCATCGGCGCGGGCGTTTGGATCAAACTGCACGGTTCGTTCCGGCCGGGCAACGGCCCGGCGTACGACCCCAAGCAGGTCCATCCCGACCCCGCCAGCCCGCTGCGGGGCAAAACGATCTTCTGCCTAGGCTCCTCCGTGACGGCGGGGATGGCTGCGCGCGGAGTCTCCTTTGTGGATTATATGGCCAAGATCGACGGCTGTACCATGATTGAGGAGGCCGTGGCGGCATCCACCCTGGCGGACCGGGGGCCGCGCTCCTACCTGCGGCGGCTGCGGCGGCATCCGGCCACAAAGCATCCCATCGACTGCTTTTTGTGCCAGCTTTCCACCAACGACGCCACCTTCCGCAGCAGCATCGGGCAGATCAGCGATTCCTTTGACCCGGCGGATTTTGACGTGAAGACCACGGTGGGCGGCATGGAGGCCATCATCGCCTTTGCCGAGAAGACCTGGAACTGCCCCGTGGTGTTTTACACGGGCACCCGCTACGACAACCCGCGCTATCACAAGCTGGTGAACCTGCTGCTGGAATTGCAGGAGAAGTGGGGGATCGAAGTGATCGACCTGTGGCACGACGGAGAGATGTGCCGGGTGAGCGAAACGGACTACAAGCTGTATATGAACGACGGCGTCCACCCCACCAAGGCGGGGTATCTGCACTGGTGGACACCGGCCATACAAAAGCAACTGTACAAAATTTTTGCCCGGGACGGCAAGGCCGCCCCGGCGCAAACGCCGTGAGGCGATCCGCATTATTTTTATTGTGAAAAGCCGCTGTCCGGGTGTGCCGGCCGGCGGTTTGGAAGGAGATTTTTTCTATGCTGGGATTTTTACGCGCTATTTTTTATTCCGCGGCGCTGGACCCGATCTTCGCAAAGGTTGCGTCGATCCTGAATGTGTCCAAACAGGTGTGTAAGGAATACTGCACCAGCGGCGTGCTGATGTACGGCCTCCAGTTCACCCTTATCGTGCTGGCGGTGATCGCGGCCATCTTCGTGGTCAAACTGTTCGGCTGGCTGAACCTGGGCAACCTGCCCAAGTACGGCCCGGACAAGATGGACAAGGTGAAGAACAGCCCCCTGAAGGGCAAAAACTTCATCTTCCTGGGTTCCTCCGTCACCAAGGGCTTCGCCGCCTACGGCCAGAGCTTCGCGGACATGATCGCCGCCCGCAACGATGCCCACTGCGTGAAAGAGGCCGTCAGCGGCACCACCCTGGCGGACAACGGCGAGAAGAGCTATATCAGCCGGCTGAAGAAGCTGAGCAAAAACACCCCCTGCGACGTGTTCGTGTGCCAGCTCTCCACCAACGACGCCACCAAGAAGGTGCCCCTGGGCCAGCCGGCCGCAGGCAAGGACATGGCGTCCTTTGACACCAAGACCGTGTGCGGCGCCATCGAGTACATCATCGCCTATGCCAAGGACACCTGGAACTGCCCCGTGGTGTTCTACACCAATCCCCAGTACGCCTCCCCCGCTTACAAGGCCATGGTGGACGCGCTGGCGAAAATTGCCGCCAAGTGGGACGTGCAGGTGATCGATCTGTGGAACGACCGGGAGGTCAACGCCAAAGAGAACAAAAAAGGCTTCCACATGAACGACCAGATCCACCCCACCAAAAAGGGCTATCAGCTGTGGACGCCCGTGTTTGAACAAGCCCTGGCCAGCGTGCTGGCCGGCAAGCCCGTGCCCGCACGCGCCGCGGCCTCTCCCGCGGCCACCGATGAGAGCATTGCCAAGAAAAAGAGCAGCCGCACCGTGAAGAAGACCATCGCCACCGTGATCAGCGTGATCCTGGCCATCCTGGTGGTGGTGGGCGGCAGCACCGTGCAGCAGCTGGTCACCGTCACCGGCATGAAGAACGAGGGCAACAGCGAGAAGTACGACCCCGCGGCCCAGGCCGCCAACCCCGACAGCCCCATCCAGGGCAAAACGCTGCTGTGGCTGGGCTCCTCCGTGTTCCAGGGCTTCGGCGCCGGCAAAACCTCTCCGGCGCTTTACATCGACGCCATCGACGGCACCAACTCCATCATTGAAGTGATGGGCGGCACCTTCCTGGCCACCGTGGACGGCGAGGTGGGCGGCGGCGCGGGCGGCGCCATCAGCGCCGACAGCTCTTACATCAACCGCCTGCGCAACTACGATGCCACCACCAACCCCGACATCGACCTGGTCGTGGTGCAGCTTTCCACCAACGATTCCAAGGGCCAGTGCGAGACCGGCGCGGTGAGCGACGGCTTTGACCCGGCCGGCTTTGACGAAACCACCACCGTGGGCTCGCTGGAGGCCATCACCGCCTATGCCAAAGACACCTGGGGCGCCCGCGTGCTGGTGATCTCGGGCACGCAGTTCGAGGACGAGATGACCTACTCCGGCGGCCAGAACAAGGAGATCTACAAGCTGATGATCGACCGCTGCCACGAGCTGGAGGAAAAGTGGGGCGAAGACTTCACCATCCTGGACCTGTGGAACAACGACGCCGTGTATGAGGGCGTTGTGACGGGCGACGCGCTGTGGCGCTCTTACATGAGCGACGCCATCCATCCCACCAAAAAAGGCTATCTGGAGTGGTGGGGCCCGTTCATCGAGGCAAAGCTCTTCGAGATGCTGGGCTGACCTTTTGCCTGAACCCCGCGCTTATTTTCAAAGAGAAGGGGCCAGGAGCTCACAGCGGGCTCCTGGCCCTTCTCTTTTCAAAACGGCATGACAATCAGAAAGGACGGATGCTGTATGGACGGCATTTTGGAAAAATTCCAGCATGACGCCGCGCAAAACCCCGACCGGGTGCTGTACGATTTTTTGGATTGTGAGTCCCAGCCCATCGGCCAGGCGCCCGTGACCATCGGCCAGGCCTGGCGCAGCGCCATGGACATGGCCGCCGCGCTGCGGGCCAAGGGAGCCCGGAAGGGGGACCGGGCCATCATCCTCTCCCTGCAGGACGCGGGCACCGTGTACGCCGTGTGGGGCTGCATGCTGGCGGGCGTGGTGTTCACCGTGATCCCGCCGCCTCTGGACGAGGGCAAGCTGGCCCGCTTTGTGTCCGTGCTGCGCTCCTGCAAGCCCAAGTTCCTCATCTCCAACGAGGGGATGGAAAAGGAATCGGAGACGAACGTGACCGGGCCGCTGCTGAAAAAGGCGTTTTTGCAGGTGGTGGCCCTCAAGCGCATTTACACCGACCGGGTACAGCCCGCCGCCGGGCCGGACGCGGTGTGCCCCCATGACGCGGACGACCTGCTGTATTTGCAGTACACCTCCGGCTCCACCAGCGCGCCCAAGGGCGTGATGGTCACCTACGGCAATCTGATGGGCTGCATCGCCCAGTGCCTGGAGATCTTCGATTTTACCCAGGGCAGCCATAACCTGGCCTCCTGGGTGCCGTTCTACCACAACATCGGCCTGATCGTGGCCATTTTCCTGCCGGTGATCGCGCCCCGGGGCGTTTCCTACTTCATCCCCACGCTGCAGTTTTTGGAAAAGCCCACCGTGTGGCTGCAGGTGCTGTCCCAGTTCAAGGTAAACATCACCGCCGCGCCCAATTCGGCCTACGACGTGTGCGCGCGGCTGGTCTCGCCCGAGGAGGCGAAACAGTACGACCTGTCCCACGTCACCCATCTAATCAACGGCTCGGAATTCGTGAACGCCGCCACGGTGGAGAATTTCTGCCGGCGGTTCGGCATCCGCCCGGGCGCCTTCGCGCCGGGGTACGGGCTGTCCGAGTGCGTGTGCGTGGCCACACTGGCCAGCATGGATTACCGCTGCGCCTCCATCCGCCTGGCCGATTACCGGGAGGGCCGCTTTGTGCCCGCCGAGGACGGCGAAAAAGCCATCGTCAGCGTGGGGCGTCCGGCCGGCGACATGAAGATTTTGGCCGTGCGGCCCGACGGCACGCCCTGCGGGCCGGGGGAGATCGGCGAAATTTACCTGCAGGGCTCCAGCGTGTGCGCGGGCTATTGGCAGGACCCGGAGGAATCGAAGCGCTTTGCGGCCGCCGTGCCCGGCCACGCGGGCCGCTTTTACCGCACGGGCGATATGGGCCTGATGGCGGACGGGCGGCTGTACCTGACCGGGCGCATCAAGGAAATGATCATCATTGGCGGCAAGAACATCTTCCCCAGCGACATCACCCTGCTGCTGCACGAACAGGGCGTGGCGCTGCCCATGGACGCGGTGACCGTGTTCTCGGTGGCGGCGGCCCAGGGTGAGCGCCCGGTGCTGTGCGCCGAGTGCGCGCCGGACGCGGATTTCCGCGCACTGGCCGCCCAGGTGAACCGCCTGACGGCCCAGCACTTCGGCTTCTCCTTCAGCGATATTGTCTTTGCCAAAAGCGGCGCTTTGCCCCGCACGGACAACCGCAAGATCAAAACCCTGGAGGCCAAGCGCCTGTATGAGGAGGGCCGCCTGGCCCTGCTGTACAGCGCGGCGGCCCAGGGCGGCGCGGCCCGGCCCCTGGAGGGGGCGCCGCGGGAAAAGGCCGCCCTGCCCGCCCACGCCGCGCCCGAGCAGGTGCAGCCCTTGATCCGCGGCCTGTTCGAAGAGCTGCTGCCGGGGGCGGAGTTCGGCCCCGAGGACAGTTTTTTGGAATTGGGGGGCGACTCCCTGCGCATGATGGAGCTGCTGTGCGGGCTGGAGCGGGACCTGGGGCTGGAATTGGACCTGCGGCGCGTTGCCGCCACGCCCAGCGTGGCGGGCATCTCGGCCTATATCAGCGACGTGCTCAACGGCCGGGAGGCCGACGGCAAGCCGGACCTGCGCCAAGAGTGCGTGCTGGATGAGGACATCCGGCCCCAGGCGCCTTACACCGCCCCGCCCGAGGCCTGCACCAAAGTGTTTTTGACCGGCGCCACCGGGTTTTTGGGCGCTTATCTGACCCGCGCGCTGCTGCGAAGGCCCGGCGTGACCGTGTACTGCCACGCCCGTGCGGCCACGCGGGAACAGGCGATGGAGCGCATCGTGGCCAACCTGCGGCGCTTCTGCTGCTGGCAGGAGGACTACCGCGCCCGCATCGTGCCGGTGCCGGGCAACCTGGACCTGCCCCGCCTGGGCATGGACGCCGAGACCTGGCAGCGCCTTTCCCAAGAGATCGAGATGGTGTACCACAACGGCGCCATCCTCAACTTTGTTTTCCCCTACAGCCAGATGAAGCGCACCAACGTGCTGAGCACGGCCGAATGCCTGCGCTTTGCCTGCACGGGCCGGGCCAAGTATTTCCACTACATCTCCTCTTACAGCGTGTACGACAACCCCAGCCACTTTGACCGGCGCGTGCTGGAGGCGGACCCGCTGTCCTCGCCCGACGGGTATTTCCTGGGCTATTCCGAGACAAAATGGGTGGCGGAAAAGCTGGTGGGCATCGCCCGGCAGCGCGGCCTGCAAGCCGCCGTGTACCGCCCCGGGGACATCACCGGCACCCCCAAGGAAGGCATCTGGAAGCTGGAGGACCTGATCAGCCGCGCGCTGGTGGGCTGCATCCAGTTGGGCTTTGTGCCGGATATGGAAGCGAACCTGCACCTGACGCCCGTGGATTATGTGGCCGACGCCATCGCCCATATCTCGTTCCAAAGCGCGGCCTGCGGGCAGGCCTTCAACCTGATCAACCAGCGCATCCTGCCGCTGGGGCAGATCACGGCCCTGCTGCGCCGGGCGGGTTATCCCGTGCGCACGGTCCCCTATGAGGAATGGTGCGAAAAGCTGACGGCCTGTTCTAGCGAGGAAAATGTGCTGCGCATTTTGTCCTGCCTGTTTACCGACCAGCGGCTGGCGGGGGAAAACCTGGCCGAGCGCTTCGGCGCGCGGCAGGCTCGCTTCGACACCGCGTGCGCAGACCGGCTGCTGGCGGGCAGCGGCATCTGCTGCCCGCCGGTGGACGCGGCGCTGCTGGGCACCTATCTGAAACATTTCCAGCAATGCGGCTACATCAAAAAGCCCCTGTGGGGCGCGCGGCTGCGCGCCGCCTGCGCAGGCGCGTGACAACAGCGCGCGGGGACGGCCCAACGCCCGCCCCCGCGCCGATACAACAAAAAAACGGGGCACCCGAATTGAAGTGACCCCCAAAAGTTAGACAAAAATTAAGTTAAGCAGCCTCAAGGGCTTG
>CAJMEU010000046.1 GCA_905212515.1 uncultured Oscillospiraceae bacterium
AGGTGTTGGCCAGCGTCTGCGCTTCCACGCCCTGGCTGGCGTCCACCACCAGCACCGCGCCCTCGCAGGCGGCCAGGCTGCGGCTGACCTCGTAGCCAAAGTCCACGTGGCCCGGTGTGTCGATGAGGTTGAACTCGTACTCTCCGCCGTTTTTCGCCGTATAGCGCAGGGTGACGGCGCGGGCCTTGATGGTGATGCCGCGCTCGCGCTCCAGGTCCATATTGTCCAGCAGCTGCTGTTCCATCTGGCGCTCGTCCACGGCCTTGGTGCTCTCCAAAATGCGGTCGGCCAACGTGGATTTGCCGTGGTCGATGTGGGCGATGATGCAGAAATTGCGGATGTGCTGTGCGTCCAAAGGGCGTTCCTCCCCGAGTATGTCATAATAAATTATTATAGCACACCCGCGCGCCCCCACGCAAGGAATGCGCGCGCAGGGCAAAAAAATTCCTCGCAGGGCTTGACATAACAATTTATGGTATGATATACTGGCATCATACCAATAAATGTTACGTTGTGGAGGCATGTGATGAAACCGGAACTGCGGGAAGATGGCCGTCTGGTGCTGACCATCAAAACAGAAAAGGACCTGCGCACCTATATGCAGCCCCTGCGCCAAAAAATTTTATTCGAGCTGGGCCTGCGCCCGGCGGGCATGACGGCCAAGCAATTGGCCGACACGCTGCACATTGCCCCCTCCAGCGCCGGGCACCACCTGGGCAAGCTGGCGGACCTGGGCCTGGTGGAGCTGGCCCGCACCGAGAATATCCACGGCATCACGGCCAAGTTCTACCGCGCCACGGACGTGACGGTCAGCATCGACGTGATCAAGGGCTCGGCGCTAATGCATCAGGCTTTGGTGCAGAACTCCGTGGCCGAGCAGGCGGGCCGCCTGATGGATGTGATGACCCTGGTGGAGAGCGGCGCCATTCCCCGCGACGCCAGCAACAGCAACCTCAGCACCGGTATGGTCTACCTGACGCCCGCACAGGCCGAGGCGTGGCACGCGGATTTTGACAAGTTTATCCACGCCCACACCCAGCCGCGGGAGGGCGCCCAGGCCTATGAATATAGCCTTTTGATGCTGAACCTGTCCCTGTGGCAGCAGCACCGGGCGGAATTCACCGCCCCTAAGGACCCGCAGCCGGAGGAATAACGCGGACTTGATCGCTTTGTAATAGGCCCCTCGTCTTTTTCAGAGCCCCGGCTAGGGAATCTGCCGGAGGGCGGAGACACCACCTGCGGCTATTTTTTATTGCTCCGCAATAAAAAACCTGATCCTTATGGCCGTGGCCAGAGGACTGGCCACATGGCCGAAAAAATTGCCTTACGGCTATTTTTTATTGCTGTACAATAAAAAACGCATCTCCAAGGCCGTGGGCCGGGGACGGCCCACAGGGCCGAAAAAATAGCCGAAGGGCTGCTTTTTGAAGGCGCGGCTGTGCGCTTTTGGCCCGTTTTGCGCGCATGGCCTTTCTTTTTTGCGCCTTTTTTGCCTTTATTTTCATTTTTTTCGCTTATTTTTGCTAGAAAACACCGTCTTTTTGCCCTTGTTTTTTCCTCCTTTTTCGCCGCCATCCATGCCGTCATCCATCTTGAAAGGAGCGACCCCTATGAAGCGCACGTCCTTCCCTCTGCGGGCTTACGAGGCCTTTTTCATCTTCGGCGGGCTGTCCAGGGGCTTCACCCTCTGCGTGGTCACGCTGGTCTTTTTATCCCGCGGTTTCAGCCTGGCCCAGCTTTCCCTGGGGATGGCCCTGCAGTCCGCTGTCTCCATGCTGCTGGAGCTGCCCAGCGGCATGGCCGGCGACCTGTGGGGCCGCAAGCGGGTGTGGATCGCCGGCCGGGCCTTTTCGCTGGCCGCGCTGATGCTGTACCTGTTCTGCTCCGGCCCCGTGCTGTACCTGGCCTTTTTGTGCAACGGCGCGGCGAGCGCGCTGTCTTCCGGCACCATCGACGCCATGTTCCTGGACGGCTGGCTGGCCGCCCGGGGGCCCGGCAGCCTGAACAAGGCCAGCATGGTGCGCACGGTGGCCGACACGGGCGGCCTTGCCGTGGGCGCTTTGGCCGGCGGCCTCCTCAGCTCCGTCGCCTTTTGGCGGCCTTATACGCTGAACCTGCTGGCCAACGCGGCCATGCTGGGCCGAACGACCCCCCCGCCCGCGGTGTTGACGCCCCCCCCCCCCCCCCGCCCGCGGCCCCCGGGCCAACGCGCCGGCCCCCGCCCCCGGCCGCTGGCCCAGGGCGCGGCCACGGCCGGCGCGGCTGCGGCCGCGCCGGCGCTGATGGTCAGCCTGCTGGGCGGGACGCTGCTGGGGTTTGTGATGATCGGCCCCGAGGCTTACTGGCAGCCCCGCCTGCTGGAACTGGCCGGCGTCGCCCCCGGCGTGCTGCTGGGCGTTTTGTCCTGCGCGTCCATGTTCGGCGCTGTGGCGGGCAGCTTCCTCACCGAACGGCTGTCCCACCGGCTGAAAAAGCCCATGGGCATGTATTTGCTGACCCGCGGGCTGCACCTGTTCTGCCTGGCAGCCCTCGCCTTCGCCCGCAGCGTGCCGGCCTTCTGCGCCTGGTTCGTGTTGTATTACCTGATGCTGGGCATGCACAGCACGGCCGACGACGTGCTGCTGCACACCCACGTGCCCGGGGCGGTGCGCGGCTCGGTGATGAGCGTGCAGAGCCTGCTTGTCAGCGGCGGGGTGGCCGTCTCCCAGCTGGCCGCCGCGGCCGTGCTGGCCCGGGGCGCCATCCCCGCGCTGTGGCTGATGCAGGCCGCCGTGCTGGCACTGGGCACCGCACTGTGCCTGGCCTGGTACCTGGGCACCCGCTGGCACAGGCCCCCGGTAAACGCCGGTCTGCACCCGGATTTGGGGCAAATGCGGTAATTCTGCTTTACCTATAGTATAAAATCACACTTTTTATACAACTTGTCCTTGACTGTGCCCGCCGGATTTGCTAAAATGCTAGACGACCTTGTTAAAATTTAACAAAGTGAATTTGGCAAAGCTGTGGGAAAGGATGTCGGCATGACAAAACGGACCGAACATATCCGCCGGGCGCTGCTGCGCGGCGGGCCGCGCTGGCTGGCGCTGGGCGCCTGCGGGGCGTGCGCCGCCGCCATGCTGCTGGCCGTGGACGCCAGCGTGCGGCTGGTGCGCGTGGCTGACAGATCCGGCACCTTGGCCACAGCCATCACGGCCCTGACCGAACCCGGGGACCTGCTGGACCTGACGGAGGTGGAGCTGGGCGCCGACGACGCGGCCGTACTGGACCTGATGGAGGACGAAGCCACCCTGCGGGTGCTGCGCGCCTTTCCGGTGGAGATCGAGGCAGACGGCGGGCAGGTGGCGGTGCAGATCGCCCAGGGCACGGTGGCGGACGCGCTGAAAAAAGGCGGCGTGGCGTTGGCCGGCGACGATTTTACCGAGCCCGCCCTCACCGCCCCTCTCGCGGAGGGCATGGGCCCCATCGCCGTGCACCGCGTGACCTACGAGGACACCGTCACCACCGAACCGATCCCCTTTGACACCCAATATATCGAGGAAGGCGACCCGGAGACCAGCCGCTACCATCACAATATTTTGCAGCAGACCGGCGAAGAGGGCCTGCAGGAAGTGACCACCCGCGCCAGGTACGTCGACGGGGAATACGATTCCAGCGAAGTGGTGCGCTGCGTGGTGACGGTGGAGCCGGTGCCGGAGGTGTTCGCCACCGTGCACAACAACGTGGTCAGCCCCCTGCCGGCGCCGGAGGGCATCACCGTGGAAAACAACGTGCCCAGCAGCTATTCCACCGTGTACACCATGAGGGCCACGGGCTATTACTCGCCCCGGGGCCGGGGCGCCTCGGGCCTGGGGCTGTACTACGGCACCTTTGCCGTGGACCCCACCCTCATCCCCTACGGCACCAAGGTGTACATCGTCTCCACCGACGGCCGGTTCGTGTACGGCTGGGCCATCGCCACCGACACGGGCGCCTTTATCCACCAGAACCGCATGCAGGTGGACCTGTTCTACGAAACTTACGCCGAAAGCGCCGCCAACGGCGTCAAGCAGGTATACGTCTATGTGCCCTGACCGTAAAATACAAAGCCGCGCCCCAAAAACTTTGGGGCGCGGTTTTTTATCACTGTCCTCTGGGGCCGGTTGGCCGCATGGCCAAAAACAGTCGAAGGCTATTCGCCGGAGGAAGAGCCCGCCGCCTGGGGGGCGTTGGGGTCCAGCAGCAGCGTGTCTTTGTAGGCGTTGCTCACCAGGGCGATATAGCTTTTGCCCGTGTTTACTTCCAGTTCTTTTCCGTCGGCGTCGTACAGCTTCAGGGGCTGGGCGGCGGTGCCTTTTTTCCAGGTGACGGCCTGGTACTTGCCGCCGTAACAGTAGTAGCCTGTCCCTTCACGCAAATCGAAATCGGTGCAGTTGCCGTCCGGCTTCAGCGAGACGTCGCAGAACAGCAGCAGCACGTTCTGAAAGGCCAGCTGGGCGCCCGTCAGCTCGTCCACCTGCGGCTGCTCGTACGCCTGTTTCAGGTAGCTGTTCGAGGCGCCGTCGTAGGTCAGCTTCACCGGCGACAGGGAGGAAAATTTGAAGCTGATGTCCGGCGCGCTGCCCTCGTCCGGCGTGCGGGCGCTTTGCGCGAAATGGAACAGGGGCGTGGCCGCGCCCGTGGAGGCCACATTGTTGGCCGTCATACCGGCGGCGATCATGGCCGCGTCGGTGTACCAGCAGTGCTCGTTGGCGTAGCCGGCCTGGTTGCGGGCCTCGTCGAATACAAAAGAGGTGGTGCCCAGGTACATGCCGTCCACGTCCTGATAGCCGAACTGGTTCAGCAGGTTCTGCGCGTAAATGCTGGAACCGATGTGCACGAACACCGCGTTCAGCGGCAGGGCGAACTGCAAATGCTGGTCCCGGGCCGAGCGCACGGGCCCCACCGCCGGGATGGCCGCCGGATCGGCGAACAGCGCCATCATGCGGGTGATGCCGCCCTCGGTCTCCATCTCAAAGATGGCGTCGGCCGAGCCGAGCCCCCGCTGGGGCAGGCAGGCGCGGATGTTGTTGATCATGATGGCCACCGGCCGGGTACCGGCCGCCAGGCCATCCGCCAGTGCTTCGCCGGTGACGAGGTTCACCTCGGGCGGGGGCCCTTCCGGCTGCTCCAGGCTTTGCGCCGGGGGCGCGGCGGCGCTGGAGGAAGAGGAGGACGCGTTGTCCTCACCGCAGGCCGCCAGGCCGATCACCAACGCCGCGGCCAGGCAGAATGCCAGGATTCGACGCAAATTGATCACATCCTTTGTTTGGTGTGGGTTTTGGCAGGGACGCCGTCAGGAGTTGGCGCTGGAGGCCGCCTCTTCCCCGCGGATGGCCGGGTTGTAGGTAAAGCGCTCGGCCTCGTCCAGGTCCACTACGGCCAGATAGGTCTTGCCCGGGTTGATCTTCACGTTTTCCTCGTTGCCGTCCGCATCCACGATGCGCAGCACCTGGTCGGGCGCGCCCTTCAGCCAGCGCACTTTCTCCACTTTGCCGCCGTTGAAGTAGCAGCCGTAGCCGCCGAAGGTGTAGTCCACCTTCTGCAAATCGTAGCCGGAACCACCCGGATCAGGGTATACGCTGAAGTCGGTCAGGATCACCAGCACATTGTCGAAGGCCAGCTGTTCGCCGTTATTCTGGTCCGTGCTGGGCTTAATGCCGCCGAAATACTGGGAATACTGGCTCATCAGATATTTGCCCGAGGCCTCGTCCCAATCGAAATAGGTGCGGTAACTGTCGGAGTGGTAGATATCCACCTGCTTGGCGTCGCCGCCGGTCAGCACGCGGGCAGGCTCGTCGTAACGCACAAAGTCGAAGATGGTGCTTTTATAAGGTTTGACCGTGGCGTCGTAGCCGCCCTTCTGGATGGTGGCGGCGATCTCCTCGCCCGTGGTAACATAAGTGTGTTCTTTCCAGACGCCACGGCTGGCAAATTCCTGATCGCGATGGCCCAAACTCATCCAAGAATCGCCATCGATGTTGAATTCATCATAATCGTAGTTTTTGCGGTATTCCGTCTGCACCACGCTCTCGCCCACGTGCACGTACAGCATGCGGAAGGGCAGCAGCAGCTGGAAGAACTGGTCGCGCGCCGAGCGCACGGGGCCCACGCGGGGGATCTTCTCATAATCCGGGTAGATGGCCATGAAGCGGGTGATGCCGCCCTCCACCTTGATCTCCACCAGCATATCGGCCTCGGACAGGCCGGCCTGCGGGCGGGCGTTGTTGGAACCATTGTTGGAAATATTGTTCACCATGATGGCCACGGGGCGCACGCCCTCGGGGTAATCCTCCCCTTTCTCCAGGCCCGTCAGCAGCGCGGCATTGTAAGGTTTCTCGGCGGGCTCTTCCGGTACGCTCGCGCTTTGCGAGGCAGGGGTGGACGCCGGCGCCGAAGCGTCACCGGAGGGGGATTTGCCGCCGCAGGCGGCCAGGACGCCGGCCGTCATGCACAGTGCCAGAAAGGCACAGAGGAATTTTTTCATGTAATCGCTCTCCTGTATTCTCGGATTCTTTCAGTATCTCAACTGACAGTAACACATATTATAATATACCGAACTTGACGCCGTTTGTAAAGCCAATCGGGTGATTTTTACAGAATCTTCAAAACTAATTCTTGGGCACGGCGCGACAAATTTCCACAAGATGGTGGGGCTTTTCTGCGCCTTTGCCCCTTTCCAACAAATAGGATGCCCCCTTTCACCCCGCGAAACAGCGCTAAAAAGTGCTTGACAGGCCAGGGAAAGGTTGGTATAATAATTGAGCGCCTTGGCACACTGGATACAGGCCGGGCCTTTATAAGGAACAGATGACCCGCTAGCTCAGTCGGCAGAGCACCTGCCTTTTAAGCAGGGTGTCCGGAGTTCGAATCTCCGGCGGGTCACCAGTGAAGAAACCGCGTAACGGAGCCGAAAATGGCTTGGTTACGCGGTTTTTTCGTACTTTGCCCCCTCATCCTATCCCCTTCAAAACCGCTTAAAAAAGGCCGAAATTGCAGAGTAAATGCAGAGTAAATCAGCAAGATGCTGGGTTTCTCACTCTGGCTTTGTGCAAAAAAGAAAAAGAAGCCCTTGGGAGAAGTCAACTGATCGCTCCTGAGGGCTTCTTTTATTTCATGTGCTGTTGTATCGCCGCATCAAGCTTACGCTTCAGCCGGGGGCTTTTTTTATGTTCCCCTCCTTTCCGTTTGTTGTATTTTGTGCTTCTTTCCCCTCATTCTATGTCGTTTGACCGGCATTTCGCCTTATTTTCATAACTTCATGTTGGATTGAAGATATCCTTCTTTTATCAGGGACTTAAATCGGTCTCTTAAAAAAAGGAGGAAACAAAATGTCCAAACCAAAACCCACACAGGAACAGCTTCTCATTCTGGGGGATACGCTTCGCCGCGCCCGTGAAGCCAATGGATTTACCCTGGAGAAACTTGCCGAGCTGATCGATTGCAGTTCTCGCTGGCTGCAAAAGCTGGAAACGGGCAAGTCGAATCCCCATTGGCTGACGCTGCTGCAGCTCTCCGGGATGCTGGGCATCGACGTCCAAGCCTTGATCCAGGCGCTTGGCCTCGGGGCATCCGCTTTTTCCTGGTAGCCCTTCAGCCGCCGCGCTTGTTATTTCCCGGGCGAATCTGCTATAATATTAAATATGCGGGCGGCTATTTCGGCGCGCCCACGCGCTTGGGAAGCGCAGCATCGTAATGGCCAAAAGGAGTTCCGCGCGGGAGCTCCTTTTTGCTTAAGCGGCCCGGCCGGGCCGAGAAAGGGAGGCATGATATGCGTTACAAGTTGATCGCACCGAAAAAGGAGCTGGAGATCAAAAAGATCGCCACGCTTTTTTATATGGAATACGACAAAAATTTCGATTTCCCCGGCGAAAAGCACGACTTTTGGGAGATGGTGTACTGCGACCGGGGCGAGGTGAACATCAGCGGCGACGGCGATAAGATTCTGCTGAAGAAAGGCATGATCGCCTTCCATCAGCCGGGGGAGTTCCACACCGTGTCGGCCAACAAAAAGGTCTCGCCCAACATCATCGTCATCTCCTTCGTATGCACCAGCCCGGTGATGGAGGAGTTTAAAAAGAAGCTTTTCACCCTGACCGACCGGGAGCAGAAGATGCTGGCCAAAATCGTGTGCGAATCCAACAACGTGTTTGAGATCACCCAGGAGCGCGGCGTGATCTACCTGACGCCGCGCAACGTGGCCCCCACGTTCGGCGGGCAGCAATACGTAAAAAACCTGCTTGAGATCTTCCTCATCGAGCTGGTGCGGCGCCACAAATTTGAGCCCGTGGACTACCTGCCCAAAACCAAGCTGACCAAAATGAATATGAACACCATGTACGAGGACCTGGCCCGGGCCGTGCTGGCGTATTTTGAAGAGCACCTCTGCGAGACCATCCGCACCGAGGACCTGTGCGCCCATTTCTCGCTCAGCAAATCCTATTTGGAATATATCTTCAAGCGCCAGACCGGGCAGGGGCTGATGGGCAAGTTTACCGAAATGAAAATCGAGCGGGCCAAAGACCTGCTGCGCAACCAGGATTACAACATCACCCAGATCAGCGAGATATTGGGTTTTTCCTCGGTGCACTATTTCTCCCGCCGGTTCAAGGCCATCGTGGGCATGTCCCCCAGCGAGTACGCCACCTCCATCAAGCTGAAAATGCAATTGATCGATTAGTCGAAAACACAAATCCATCACACAATTTGTTAAAGCCAAAACCAGACCGGGCGACTATAATAAAGGCATCCGATTCGCCAAATGCACAAAAAATTGCAAACATCCGACAAAAATCTATGGAAAACACAAAATGGAGGTAAACTGATGAAAAAGTGGATGGCTCTAGCCCTGTGCCTGGTATTTGTCTGCGCCAGCTTTGGCGCCTGTTCCCAGCCGGCATCTTCCTCGTCTGCCGCGCCCACTCCAAGCAGCACGCCCGCCGACAGCGGCAGCGCAAGCCCCGCTTCGCCGGACCGCGTGTACAAGATCGGCATCAACAGCTATGCCGAGAACTTTGAATCCAGCCAGAACTATTTGACCAGCTTCCGCGAGGCGGCCGAAAAAGCCGGCAACGTGGAGTTCGTGTACGCCGACTGCAACGCCGACGCGCAGAAGGTCGCCCCGAACTACGATTCGTTCATCCTGCAGGGCGTGGACGCCATCATCGACGCCAGCTGGCTGGGCGAGGCGGGCACCATGGCCGTGGAGAAGTGCAAGGCCGCGGGCATCCCCCTGGTGGTGTGCGACACCGCCTTTGACGAGGAGTATTCGTACCTCATCGGCACCGACAACTATGAGGCGGGCGTCATCGCCGGCGAATATCTGGCGGGCTATATCAAAGAAAATTGGGACGGCGCCATCGATTACCTGGTGCTGGAATACTACCAGAGCGGCGGCGAACACGTGAAAGACCGCATGCAGGGCTGTGTGGACGGCCTGCGCGACAGCGGCATCGATCTGACGGACGACCAGGTGGTGTGGTTCGACAATGAGGCCCAGACCCAGAAGACCAACCAGATCACCCGCGACTTTTTGACGGCCCATCCCGACGCCCACAAGGTGATCTTCGGCACCAACAACGACCCCTGCGCCATCGGCATGGTATCCGCCGTCGAGGCGGCCAACCGCGTGGACGACTGTATTTGCTACTCCTACGGCGGCGAGGACAGCGCCTTGGACCTGCTGGAAAAGGACAACTGCTATGTGGGTTCCGTCTCCTTCCAGCAGAACCTGTACGGCGATTTCGCCATCCCCACGGCCATCGACCTGATCGAGGGCAAAACCGACGTGCCCCGCGTCCAGGGCCCCATGCCGATCATGGTGGACCGCAGCAATCTGTCCGACTACCGCTGATCGTCGGCCGCAGTACATTTCAGTGGAGAGGGAAGCCGGCGGAGACGCCCTTCCCTCTTTTCTATAACAAGAATGAGGGATACTATGCTGCTGGAAATGAAACATATCACCAAGGAATTTCCCGGCGTAAAGGCGCTTGACGACGTGAGCCTGGAACTGGGCGCGGGGGAAGTCCTGGCCCTGGTGGGGGAGAACGGCGCGGGAAAATCCACACTGATCAAGATCTTATCAGGCGCTTATACCCCGGATTCCGGCGAGATTTATCTCAACGGCGAAAAACAGGAACATGTCACCCCCATCGGCGCCATCAAAAACGGCATCAGCGTCATCTACCAGGAGCTGAACAACGTGGACCAGGTGACGGTGGCGGAAAATATTTTCCTGGGAAGCCTGCCCCGCTCGGGCCCGATGAGGACCGTGGATTACAAAGCCCTGCGCGCCAGCACCCAGGCCCTGCTGGAGGAAGTGGGTCTGAAGGTGGACCCGATGACGCCGCTGGAAAGGCTCTCCATCGCGCAGAAACAGTTGGTCGAGATCGCCAAGGCGCTGTCCAAAGACATCAAACTGCTGGTGATGGATGAGCCGACGGCCGCTTTGAACAACCAGGAGATCGAGATCATGTTCAAGCTGATCCGCGGCCTGGCGCAAAAGGGCATCGGCATCCTTTATATCTCCCACCGCATGGAGGAGATCTTCGAAATTTCCGACCGGGTGATGGTCATGCGCGACGGCAGGGCCGTGGCCACCATGCCCACGGCGGAGGTGGACACGCAGAAGCTCATCTCCCTGATGGTGGGCCGCGAGATCAAGGACCTGTACCCGCCCCGCTGCCAGGTGGGCAAAGAGCTGTGCTTCTCTGTCCACGGCCTTTCCACCGACCGCCTGCACGACATCTCCTTCGACGTGCGCCGGGGCGAGATCGTGGGCCTGTTCGGCCTGATGGGCTGCGGCCGCACCGAGATCGCCCGCGCCATCTTCGGCGCCGACCCGCGCAAGGCGGGCACGATGACCCTGGACGGCCGACCCATCAACCCCACCTCGCCCTACGCGGCCAAGCGGGCGGGCATCGGCTATATCCCCGCGGACCGCAAAAAGGACGGCCTGATGCTCATCCATTCCGTCAGCGCCAACATGACCATCTCCATATTGGATCAGATCAAAACGCACCGCCTGCTGGACCGGAAGAAGGAAGCGGCGCTGGTGGACAGCTGGGTGCGGACGCTGGAGATCAAAACGCCCTCCGCGGGCACCATCATCAACTCGCTGTCCGGCGGCAACCAGCAGAAAGTGGTGCTGGCCAAATGGCTGTCCATCGAGCCCAAACTGCTGATCCTGAACGAGCCCACCCGCGGCATCGACGTGGGGTCCAAATCCGAGATCTACAAGCTGATGAACGACCTGTGCCGGCAGGGCATCGGCATCATCATGATCTCGTCCGACCTGCCGGAGGTCATGGGCATGTCGGACCGCATGGTCGTCATCTGCGACGGGAGAGTGGGAGGCACGATGGAGCGGGCCGCCTTCACGCAGGATGCAATCATGGCCAAGGCCATCGGACTATAAGGAGGACAACATGGATACAAAAGTACAAAAGCCGTCCGTCTTGCAAAGGCTGAAGCCCTACATGACGGACATGAATTTCAGCCTTACGGTGGCCATCATCATCGTCGGCGCCATCCTGGCGTTCCAGTCGCCGTTTTTCCTCTCCATCCAAAATGTGCTGAACATGGGCCTGGCCGGTTCCGTCACCGGCGTCATGGCCGCGGGCCTCACCATCAGCATGGTGATGGGCGCCTTCGATTTGTCCCAGTACGCGGTGGCCACGCTGTCCAGCGTGGTGTGCGCCACGCTGTTGATGTCGGGCGTGCCCATCTGGCTGTGCCTGCTGGCCGCTTTGGCCGTGGGCCTTGCCTGCGGCGCCTTCAACGGCGTCATGGTCACGGTGTTCAAAATCAACCCCATCATCACCACCCTGGGCACGCAGATGATCTTCCGCGCTTTGTGCTATATCATCACCTCCAGCAAGTCCCTGTCCACCGACAACCCGGCCATGAATTACCTGGGCCGCGGCTACCTGCTGGGCATCCCGGTGTCCCTGTGGATCCTGGTGATCGTGTACTTAGTGCTGGCCTTCATCGTCAAATACACATCCTTCGGCCGCAGCGTCTACGCGGTGGGCGCCAACTCCAACGCCAGCTATCTAGCCGGCATCAACATCCGCCGCGTGCGCATCGGCGGGCTGATGGTCAGCAGCACCTGCGCGGCCGTGGCCGGCATCCTGGCCGCGTGCCAGGTGGGCGCATCCATCCCCTCCAACGGCGTGGGCGCCGAGATGGAGATCACCACGGCGGTGCTGCTGGGCGGCCTGTCCCTGGCCGGCGGCAAGGGCAAATTGTCCGGCACGTTCCTGGGGCTGATCCTGCTCACCGTCATCAACAACGGCCTCACCCTGCTGAGTGTGCAGTCCTACTATCAGATGCTGGTGCGCGGCGTGGTGCTGGTGCTGGCGGTGCTGATCGATTCCCTGCGCGGCGGCGGTTATAAATAAGCCCGAACGGCAGTTTCACAAGATGAAAGATTGAGGTGTTATAAATGGTAACAGCAATTTTATTGGGCGCCGGACAGCGCGGTTATGAGGTGTACGGCCAGTGCGCCCTGGAGCATCCGCAGGATCTGAAATTCGTTGCGGTGGCAGAGCCCGACAAGGCCCGGCGCGAGCGGTTCGCCCAGGCCCACGGCAGCGCCCCCGAACATACGTTCGAAAGCTGGGAGGCGCTTTTGGCCCAACCGAAGCTGGCGGACGCGGCGTTTATCTGCACCCAGGACCGCATGCACACGCAGCCCACGCTGCTGGCCCTGGAAAAGGGGTACCACGTCCTGCTGGAAAAGCCCATGTCCCCCGTGGCCGGCGAATGCATCGCCATGGGCAAATACGCCGAAAAATTCAACCGCGTTTTCAGCATCTGTCACGTGCTGCGGTACTCCGAGTTCTTCTCCGCGATCAAAAAAGTCGTCGCCAGCGGGAAGATCGGCGATGTGGTCAACATCAAGCACGCGGAAAACGTGGGCTACTGGCACCAGGCCCACAGCTTTGTGCGCGGCAACTGGCGCAATTCCGAGGAGACCAGCCCCATGATCCTGCAAAAATGCTGCCATGACATGGACATCATCCTGTGGATGATGGATAAGTCGTGCACCAAAGTCAGCTCCATGGGCAGCCTGGAATATTTTAGGCCCGAGAACGCCCCCGCCGGGGCGCCGGGGCGCTGCACGGACGGCTGCCCTGCTGCCGACACCTGCATTTTCAACGCCGAGCGCTTCTACCTGGGGGAAAACACCCATTGGCCCGTGTCCGTCATCAGCGAAGACCTGTCCCTAAAGGCGCGGCGCCGCGCGCTGGAAACCGGCCCCTACGGCCGCTGCGTCTACCACTGTGACAACAACGTGGTGGACCACCAGGGCACCGCCCTGGAATTCGAGGGCGGCGCCACGGCCACGCTGACCATGTGCGCCTTCACGCCGGACTGCACCCGCGCCATCGAGGTGATGGGCACCAAGGGCTATCTGCGGGCGGAGATGAAGAAATTCGGCGACAACTCCCGGCACAACGAGATCTGGGTCAGCGATTTCCTCACCGGCGAACGGGAGCGCATCGAGGTGAACGACCACGGCCTGATGACCGGCCACGAGGGCGCGGACGTGCTGCTGACCATGGCCTTTGTCAAGCAGGTGGAGGAGCACAACGCGCAGGGCCGCACGGCGGCCTCCCGCTCGGTGGAGAGCCACCTGATGAGCCTGGCCGCCGAGAAATCCCGCGTGGAGGGCCGGCAGGTATCCATGTCCGAAATGTGGGCCATGGGCTGAGGCCCCCGCCCAAGCGCTCTTTTGATCCGCAGCATCTATGCCGCTTCCGGCTGTCCGGAGGCGGCTTTTTTGCGCCTTTTTGCGCCCACCTTTCCCCTTTCGATCACAGATGTTCCTTTTTTGACCTTCCCGAAGAAGAAAAATTAGAAATTAAGCATAAAACCTATTATATAACAGTTGCAAATTTGGGCAGTACATGCTAAGATAAAGCCAATAGCTCCTGCAAAAAAGCTGGAAAAAAGGCGGTTGGCGGAATACGGCTCTTTTCAGGCTATGCTGAAAGGGTGGCAAGGCCTGCTGCCCGCGGGGTTTGTGGACGAGCCGGTGCGCCGGCATCCGATAAGGGTATTGAAACAGAAAGGTGGAAAAAACATGTCGAAGATCAACAACAATTGGCCCACGCAGAACCGGGACGCGATGCTGTACCGCCGCACGCTGGCCACGGCGGCAAAGAAAAACGGCCTGAACGCCGTTGAATTTGAAAAGCGCGGCATCCCCTACGAGGACGTCTACCGCAGCACCTCCCGCCAGATGGCGGCGGAGAACGCGAAAAATTTCCGCTCCCGCATGGAAGACCCGGCCGATCTGCGCCAGTGGGGCCAGCAGATGACCCCCGAGCTGGGCCGCGAGGCCTTCGGCATGGAAGTCCTGGAATCCAGCGAGGACTGCTTCTCCATGGACATGCACCATTGCCCCCACCTGCAGGGCTGGCTGGAGCTGGGCCTGTCCGACGAGATGTGCGCCAAGCTGTGCGACCTGGCCATGGAGGGAGACTTCGCCATGGCCCGCGAGATGGGCTATGAGCTGGAGAACCCCATGCGCCTGGCCAACGGCGACTGCGCCTGCCGCGTGATCTACCGCCGCAAAAAAAGCGAGCCCTAACCGCGCCGCCCCGGCCCCGCGCGGGCCCTTTTATCTCAGTTGTGTAAAGGAGTAAGAATCATGAAAGAAAAAACAGCCCAGCAGGCCAGCACCCTGCCCCGCAAACTGCGCATGTTCTACGGCGTGGGCGAGTTCGGCCAGCAGCTCAGCGTGCTCACGCTGAATATGTACCTCTTGTATTTCTACACCAACATCATGGGCATTTCCGGCACGGCCGCGGGCCTGCTGCTGCTGGTGGCCCGCGTGTGGGACGCCATCAACGATCCCATGATGGGCATGATCATCGACAACACCCACAGCAAGCACGGCAAATGCCGGCCCTATCTGCTGTACTGCGCCGTGCCCGCGGGCCTGTTCCTGTTCCTGACCTTCGCGGCGCCCAACCTGAGCAACACCGCCAAACTGGTGTGGGCGTATGTGACGTACATCGGCCAGGGCATGCTGTACACGGCCACCGGCATTTCCTACACCTCTTTGATCTCCCGCATCACCGACGACCCCATCGAGCGCGTGGGCCTGAACCAGAGCCGCGCCTTCATCTCGATGTTCGCCGCCATCTTTATCTCCTCCATGACGCTGCCCATCATCCAGGCCATCGGCGCCCGCAGCAGCGAGCGCGCGGGCTTCGCCATCACCATCGGCGCCTACGGCGCTTTGCAGGCGCTGTGCTACCTGTGCGTGTTCTGGCTGACCCGCGGGTATGACCGGCAGGAGCCCCGCGTCCAGCGCGCCCCGGGCGAGACCGCCGGCAAGGAGATGTTCAAATCCCTGGGCTACATCGTCAAGAACCCCCTGTGGCGCTGGCTGGCCTCCAGCACCATGCTGTACTACACCTCCGCGGCCATCACCCAGGGCATCCTGGTGTACTACGTGAAATATTACCTCGAGCGGCCCGACCTGGTGGGCGTGGCCAGCCTGTGCAGCATGGTATCCAGCTTCTTCGCCATCGTGCTGCTGAAGGTGTTCGCCAAAAAGCTGGGCAAAGCCAAAAGCTGCGCCTTGGGCCTTGCGGTGGCCCTGGTGTGCCTGGTCATCCGTTTCACCACCCACGACAATATCATCCCCCTGTACCTGGCCTGCCTGCTGACCTCCGGCTTCGGCCTGGGCCTGTTCTCCTCGCTTCTGGTGCCGTCCCTGATGGACAGCATCGACTACGGCGAGTGGCAGAACGGCAAGCGCAACGACGCGCTGGTCATGTCCGCCAACAGCTTCGGCAACAAGCTGGGCGGCGGCATCGGCGGCGCCTTGCTGGGTTTCCTGCTGGACGCCATGGGCTACAACGCCGAGGCCGTCACCCAGACGGCGGCCGTGCGCGGCGGCCTGTTCAACCTGGCCATCTTCGTGCCCTTCATCGTGTTCGCCGTCGTGTTCTGCATCATGCTGGTATTCAACCGCTATGAAAAGAAGCTGCCCGCCATCCGCGCCGAGCTGGCCGAGCGCCGCAAGGCTGCTGCCGCCGAGCAGCAATAATCCGCAAGCCGATGCCCCGCGCCTTGCGGCGCGGGGCATCTTTGCCCAAATAAAGGAGAGACGACATGGAAAAACAGCAGGAAATGGACAAACGCCTGCGGGCTTTGGCCGAGGAACTGGGATACTGCGGTTCCTTCCGGGCCTTGCTGCACTGGGACACCGGCAATTTCTGCCCGCCGGGCGGCCAGCAGGCCCGCGCCAAGCTGAACGGCTATCTGGCCCGCATGACCTACCGCGTCCAAACCGGCCCCGAGGCCCTGGAGCTGCTGGATTATTACGAGAGCCACCAGCCGGGCGACGACATCGGCAAAGCCGTTTTGCGGGAGCTGCGCTGCCAGTACGAGGAGGGCAAACGCCTGGGCGGCGCCTGGAAGGTGCGCTTTTCCGAGCTGACCTCCATCGGCAAAAGCAAGTGGCTGGAGGCCCGCGAACAGAACGACTTCTCCCTCTTCGAGCCGGTTTTAAAAGAGACGTTTGAGCTGGCCCGGGAAAAGGGCCGCCTGATGGGCACCGAGCACCCCATGGAGGCCTTCATCAACGAGTGGGACCGCGGCATCACCGTGCGCCAGACGGACCAGTGGTTTACCCAGCTGCGCGAGGGCATCGTGGACATCCTTGCCAAGGTGCGCGCCAGCGGCCGGGACTTTGACGACGCGCTGCTGTACGCCCCGCTGGACCAGGCGGCTATCGCCCGCTGCGCCCAAGCCGCGGCCAGGGCGCTGGGCTATAAGGCGGAGTGCGGCGGCTTCTTCGAGACCGTGCACCCCTTCGCCGCGCCCATCGCGCCCACGGACGCCCGCATCAGCACCAATTACAGCAATTTCAGCACGGGCTTTTTCAGCACCATCCACGAGGCCGGCCATTCCATCTATCAGCAGTGCGTGCCGCCGGAGCTTGTATACACCAACCTGCGTTCGGGCTGGCCCGGCTCCCTGCACGAATCCCAGTCCCGTTTTTACGAGAACATCATCGGCCACAGCTGGGAGTTCACCCAGTGGTACCTGCCCATGGTGCAGAAGGAACTGGCGGAGTTTGCCGGCGTGACGGCCCGCCAGATGTACGAGATGGTGAACCGCGGCGAGGACAGGCTGCGCCGCATGGTCGCCGACGAGCTGGCCTACTGCCTGCCCCCCATCCTGCGCTACGAGCTGGAAAAGCAGCTGATGGACGGCACGCTGGCCGTGCACGACCTGCCCGCGGCCTGGAACGAAAAATCCCGTCAATACCTGGGTCTGGAGCCCGCCACCCTCAAGGAGGGCGTGCTGCAGGACATGCAGTGGGCCATCGGCGCGCTGGGCTTCTTCCAAAGCTATTCCCTGGGCAATCTCATCGACGGCCAGCTGCGCGCGGCCATGGTGCGGGACGTGCCCGGCGTGTTCGAAGGCGTGGCCCGGGGCGAGTTTGCGCCGGTGACGGAGTGGCTGGGCGAGAAGATCCACAAATACCAAAAGGTGTACCTGCCGCTGGATATCCTGAAAAACGCCACCGGCGAGGAATTGCACGTGGCGCCGTATTTGGATTATCTGAACAAAAAATTCGGCGACCTGTACGGATTCTAAGCCGGTATGTGAACGGAAAAAGCCCCGCAAAGCGGGGCTTTTTGATAAGGCAGCAGCGGCGGGGGCTATGCCGGCGGCCGGGGTGCGCGCGGCGGTTTTACGTTTGTTTTTTACGATGGGGTCGTTCTTTTCGTGCCGAAAAGAACCAAAAGGCGCAGGGGAACTTCCGTTCGGGCTAAAAATTCTTGTTTGTCAAAAGCTGAAAAAACAAGAATTTTTCAAACGCCCTCACTCCGCATGTTCCCCTGCACCCTTCGTGCGGCAAACAAAGAGGCGTTCGCGGCACG
>CAJMEU010000047.1 GCA_905212515.1 uncultured Oscillospiraceae bacterium
GCGACCAACAGGGTGGGGTGCCCCGGCGTGGACTGGGCGGGTGGCCCGTGCGGGGGCGGGGGCGCCGCCTACGGCGGCGCGTACCTGGAGGACGTGTTCGACGCGCTGGGCCTGCCCATGCCCCAGCCCGATGACGACGACGAGGATGGGGAACCCGATTTCACCACCGTGGGCGGCCTGGTGGCCGACCGGCTGGGGTCCATTCCCCGGATCACCGCCGACACCCCCGAGGCCCAGCGCCCGCAGGTGGAGTGGGGCGGGGTGCTGTTCACCGTGCTGGACGCCGACGAGCGGCGCATCGTGCGGGTGGCCTGCACGGCCAAGGCCCCGGCCGTGCCCGGCGACGACGGGGATGCCCGGCCGGGCAGGGGCAATACTGGCAAGGAGGCCAAATGATGGCACATTTTGAAAAGCAGCTTTCCAGCGAGGAAAAATTCGCCGGCCGTGTGATCCGCGTCACCGTGGACACGGTGGAGTTGGAGAACGGCCACACATCCACCCGGGAGGTGGTGCATCACCACGGCGGCGCGGGCATCGCGGCGCTGAACGAGGCGGGGGAGATCTACCTGGTGCGCCAATATCGCTATGCGCTGGACCGGGAGCTGATCGAGATCCCGGCCGGCAAGCTGGAGCCCGGCGAGGACCCTTTTGAGGCGGCCAAGCGGGAACTGGGCGAGGAGGCGGGCCTCAAGGCCGGCCACTGGCGGGATTTGGGGACCATCATCCCCACCTGCGGCTATTGCAGCGAGATCATTTGGCTGTACGCGGCCAAAGACCTGACGGACGTGCGCCAGCACCTGGATCCAGATGAATTTTTAAGCGTGTTCACCCTGCCGCTGGACGAAGCCGCGGCCAAGGTGCTGAGCGGCGAGATCGCCGACAGCAAGACCGTGGCCGCAGTATTGAAGCTGAAGGCCTTGCGGGACGCCGGCCAGTTCTGACCGCCGCGCCCCTGTTCTAAACGGCCGCCCCGCCAGGGCGGCCGCCCAACATGGAGGTGCTGCCGATGGCGCGTTTTTTCCGCAACAAATTTTCCGCCCGTGAGGTGTGGATGGACCTGCTGTTCGACGTGCTGGGCAGCATCCCCTATGCCGCGGGCCTTTATACGTTTGCCGCGTCGGCCAATTTCGCGCCCGGGGGCATCTCCGGCCTGGCCATCATCCTCAACTATCTGACGGGCGCGCCTATCGGCGCGCTGACGCTGGCCCTGAACGTGCCCATCCTGCTGGCCACCGCCCGGCTGCTGGGGCGCAAATTTTTGCTGAAAAGCGTCAAAACCATGGCCATCAGCACCCTGTTCCTCGATCTGGTGTTCCCGCTTTTCCCCACCTATCAGGGGGACCCGCTGCTGGCGGCGCTGTTCGCGGGCTCGCTCATCGGCGTGGGGCTGGCGCTCATCTATATGCGCGGCTCCTCCACCGGCGGGGCGGATTTCGTGGTCATCTCGGTGAAAAAGCTGCGGCCCCACCTGTCCCTGGGGCAGGTGATGATGTGCTTTGACCTGCTGGTCATCCTGCTGGGCTGGCCGGTGTACGGCAATGTGGATTCAGTGCTGTACGGCGCCGTGGCCGCCTTTGCCACCAGCCTGGTCATCGACAAGGTGATGTACGGCCTGGGGGCGGGCAAGCTGGTGATCGTCATCACCAAATGCGGCGACGCGGTGGCCCGCTCCATCGACGAGGCCTGCGAACGGGGCAGCACTCTGCTTACGGCCATGGGCAGCTACACCAAAAACAAGATGGACGTGCTGCTGTGCGCCTGCAGCCAAAGCGAGGCCTATAAAGTGCGCGCCGCCGCCCATCAGGTGGATGAGGACGCCTTTGTGATGATCACCGAGACCAGCGAGGTGTTCGGCGAAGGGTTTCTGGATCCGAAAAATACCTGACCGTGCGGGGCTCCTTTCGGCTCCGCGCACCAAGCCTTTGAAAGGAATGATCGGCTGTGACGACTGAAGCTCTGTCCCTGCGTGTCGCCTGTGCACAGGCACGGTACGATTGGCAGGCCGACGTGTCGGCCCTGGCCGGCCGATTCACCCGGTTTTTGAACGCGGGCGTCTTTGCGCCCGGCGCCAGCCTGGTGGGGGAGGATCGCCTGGCCCTGCCCTGCGCCCTGCCCCCCCGGGAGACGGCGGCGGGCGGCGCCGCCCAGCCCTTTGCCAGCGGGATATTCTTCCCCCAGGCCCTGGAGGCGCGGGAGCCCGTGCCCGCCATGGGACTGCCGCCTGCGCCCGACGCCCTCACCTTACAGCCGCTGCGCGTGGGCGAGGGGTGCGCTGTGGGATTCATCGACCTGGCCGCCCATCTGCGGCCGGGAACCACGCATCCCCACGTGGATTACGCCCGCCTGCGGCGCACGGTGCACACGGCCGTGCATTTCCTGGACAATTGTATCGACGTGGCCGATTATCCCTCCGAGGCGTGCTCCCGCGCCTGCCGCGCCTCACGCAAACTGGCACTGGGCGCCTTCGGCCTGGCCGAGATGCTGGCGGACGTGGGCGTGGCTTACGACAGTGACGCCGGGCGTGCTTTGGCGGTGAAGGTGTTCTCCTTTTTGACGGGCGAGGCCCGCGCCGCCTCCCGCGCCCTGGCCGGGCTGCGAGGGCCCTTCCCCCTCTTTGCCGACAGCCGCCTGGCTGATGGCGCGCCCGTGCGCAACGCCATGGTGACGGGCCTGGCGCCCTGTGCGGCCGAGGCCTGTACCCATGGCCGCACGCCGGGCATTGAACCCAAGGCTGGCAGCGACGTGAGCCTGGAAGCGCGCCTGCGCATGCAGGCCGCCGTGGCCGCCCACGTGGACGGCACCGCCGCCCTGCCCCTATGCCCGGCCGGCGGCGAGGCCGCGCGGGATTTGTGCGTGCAGGCCTGCCGCCTGGGCTGTACGCTGGTGCAGCTGTGCGGGGAAGAGGACGACGGCTCCGCGCCGCCATGCCCTGCGGACGAACCGCTGCCCGAAGCTGCTTTCCTGCAGGGGGACAGCGGCCGCGCCGCCCCCGTGCCGGAAGAAACGGCGCAGGCCCTGCCGCCGGACCTTCCGCCGCCCGGCGAGGAGGAGGCCCTGCCCATCCGTTATTGCCCGCGCTGCGGCCGCCCGGTACAACAGGAGCCCGGCGGCCCCCGATGCCCCGCCTGCGGGCCTTTGCTGTAAAAATAGCCGCGGCCCTGTGGGCCGTCCCCGGCCCACGGCCCCAGGGATCAGGTTTTTATTGCGCAGCAATAAAAATTGGATTTTTCCATGTATATTTTGCCTCAAAAATCCATATGATCCTTGCTCCAACCCACAACTATATGTAAACTTCCCACAAAAAATTACCGATTGGATTTCAACTTTTCCACAGAGTTTTACACAGAGTATACTTGCTTTTCCACAATTTTTGTTGAAAACTCAGTTGAAAGTGTTTAAAGATGCGAAAAATCAGCCAAACTTTTCCACCGGATGGACAGGACGCCTTAACAAAGCGTTGAATTTCTCCATCCTGCCGCCGCTGCCAAAAACAGGCTTCCGGGCCTGTATAAATACATCAAAATACTATATTCCCCTTCCACGGGGCGGAAAGGAACCGTTTTATGAAATGGGTCTATAAACTGGAACGCAAATTCGGCCATATCTGCATCCCCAACCTGATGATGGTCATCATCGTCGGCCAGGCGATGGTGTATATCGCCAGCATCCTCAGCCCGGCCATCGGCCTGGTGTCCAAGCTGGCTTTGTATTGGCCGGCCGTGATGCAGGGCCAGGTGTGGCGTCTGGTCACCTTTATCTTCATCCCCTCGGCCTCGTCGCCCATCGCCCTGCTGCTGGCGCTGTATTTTTATTACCTCATCGGCCATACGCTGGAGCAGACCTGGGGCGATTTCCGCTTCAACGTCTATTATCTGCTGGGCATGCTGGGCGCCATCCTGGCTGCCGCCCTCACCGGCAGCGGCACCACCTATTACCTCAACCTGTCCCTGTTCTTCGCGTTCGCCATCCTTTACCCGGATTTCCAGGTGCTGCTGTTCTTCATCATCCCCCTCAAGATGAAGTACCTGGCCCTGTTCTCGGCCGCGCTGTGCCTCATCGACTTCCTCTTCGGCGGCTGGAGCACCAAGGCCGCCGTGCTGCTGGCGCTGGCCAACTTCCTGATTTTTTTCGGCGGCGAATTCTGGCACACGGCCAAGCGGGAGATGGGCTACTGGAAAACCCGCCGCGCATGGAAGAACAACAACCGGCGATCAAGATGAATGCGTGCAAACCCTTGCCGAATATGATATAATAGAAATACCAAAGCCGGAACGGCCGGCGTTGGCAGTTCCGTTAAGGAGGGATTCAGCATGAAATTGATTACCGCGATCGTGAATAAAGAGGATTCGAACGCCGTGTGCAACGTCCTGACCAAGGGCGGATTTTCCGTGACACGGCTGTCCACCACAGGCGGCTTTTTGATGGCCGGCAACATGACGCTGCTGATCGGCACCGAGGACGAGAAGGTGGATCACTGCCTGGAACTGATCGCCTCCTGCGCCAAACAGCGCAAAGAGGTGGTGCCCAGCACCGCCAGCTACGGCATCGGTGTGACCACCGCCTATCCCCTGGAAGTGACCGTGGGCGGCGCCACCGTGTTCGTGACGAACGTGGAGCGGTTCGAGAAACTGTAAAAAACGCCTGTGGCCGGGGAGGGAACGCCTTTTGAATGACCACCACACCCCTTCGGCCCTGGATGCCCTGGAGGGCAACGAACAGCTGAAAAGCAGCCTGCTGGCCGCTTTGGCCGCCGGAAGGCTGTGCCACAGCGTGCTTTTGTGCGGCGAGGCCGGCACGGGGGCGGGCTTTGCCGCGCGCTGTCTGGCTGCTGATTTTTTGTACCCCGGCCACCCGGACGGCCCCGGCGCCAGGGCTATCCTGGCGGGCGAAAGCCCGGAGGTGCTGGTGCTGGCGGGCTCGGGCGCATCGGGCGATATCAAGATCGACGACGTGCGCGCCGTGCGCCGCGAGGTGTTCAACACCGCCCTGTCCGCCGCCGGGCGGGTGGTGCTGATCCAAGGGGCTGACCGTTTGAACACCTCCAGCGCCAACGCCCTGCTGAAGGTGATCGAAGAACCGCCGGAGAATGTATTGTTCATCCTCACGGCCCCGGGCGAAGCCGCCGTGCTGCCCACCATCCGCAGCCGGTGCTGCGCCTATTCCCTGGCGCCCGTGCCCGTGGAGGCGTGCGACGCCTGGCTGCGGAGCCGCTTTCCCCTGGAGGCGGACGTGCACGGGCTGAGTGTGCTGTTCGGCGGCAAGATCGGCGCGGCGGCCCGCTGCCTGCAGGACCCGGCTGCCCGCCGTCAATTGGCCGACGCCAAGACCCTGGCCGCCCACATCGCCGCCGGCGACGAGTATGGCGCCCTGGCGCTGCTGGCCGGCTACGAAAAGGACAAGCCCGGCGCCCGGCAATTGCTGGCCCTGCTGTGCAGCGTGTGTGCCTGGGCCCTGCGGGACGCCGCCGCGCCCC
Source organism: uncultured Oscillospiraceae bacterium (assembly GCA_905212515.1). GTDB lineage: Bacteria > Bacillota > Clostridia > Oscillospirales > Ruminococcaceae > Ruthenibacterium. The sequence continues at coordinate 5,474 of CAJMEU010000047.1, forward strand.
TGCCCCCTGCTCTGGCGGCCCAGGTGCTGCCCTTGGCGCAGACGGCGTCCCAGCAGCTGCGCGCCAACGTCAGCCCCAAGCTGGCCCTCACCGTGTGCGCCATGCACTGCTGCGCGGCATCCCTATCCTAGCAGCTATCCGCCCCGTTGCGGGGCAAGACGAAAGGAACAAAACCCTATGACCAGAGTGATCGGCGTCCGTTTCAAGCAGACGGGCAAAATTTACTATTTCAGCCCCGGCGAGCTGGACCTGCACGAGGGCGATTACGTCATTGTGGACACCAGCCGCGGCACCGAGTGCGGCGAAGTGGCCAAAGGCCCCCATGACGTGCCGGATTCCACGGTGAAAAAGCCGCTGAAGCCCGTGACGCGTGTGGCCGACGGTGTGGACGTGCGCCGCATGGAGAAGAACCGCGCGGACGAAAAACGCGCCTTTCAGGTGTGTGAGGAGCGCATTGCCAAGCATGGCCTGGACATGAAGCTGGTGGATGTGGAGTATACCCTGGACCGGGGCAAGATCCTGTTTTATTTCACCGCCGACGGCCGCATCGATTTCCGCGAACTGGTCAAGGACCTGGCCGGCACCTTCCGCACCCGCATCGAGCTGCGGCAGATCGGCGTGCGCGACGAGAGCCGCATGCTGGGCGGCTTGGGCATCTGCGGCCAGCCTTTTTGCTGCAGCCGCTTTTTGAAAGATTTCCAGCCCGTGTCCATCAAGATGGCCAAGGAGCAGGGCCTTTCCCTCAATCCGGCCAAGATCAGCGGCAGCTGCGGCCGCCTGATGTGCTGCCTGGTGTACGAACAGCCCGCCTACGAATACCTGAACAAGGTGACGCCCGGCGTGGGCAGCGTGGTGAAAACGCCCGAGGGCAACGGCACGGTGGTGGAGACGAATGTCATCAGCGGCACACTGCGCGTGCGCCTGGAAGCGCCCAGCAGCATTACCAAATCCTTTTCCAAAAAGGATTGCCAGTACCTGCGCGGCGGCAAGCGTCCGCCGATGCCGGAGGATCCGGAAGAAGATTGAACAAAACCCTCAAAAAGGCGCGTTGGCGTAAGAAAACATCGGTTTTGGCTGACAGTTTTGGCGCCTGATGCACTCAAAAAGCTTGGCAATCCGTCAGGATTGCCAAGCTTTTTTCACACACCAATCATCCAAAACTGCCGGGCCGTGCCCTTGGCGGCAAAAAGCATTGCCGCCATCGCTTCGGCCCTTGCCGCGCAAAACGGCGCGCGGCATTTCGCTGCGCGAAACCGGGCTGCCGGCTGTCCCGCCGCGCTGCGGCGTGCCTTGTTCGCACCCGGCAAATTTTATTTGCCGGGGCCCCGCTCACAAACGCCGGACCGGACAGTTTGCTCAAAGGCCCCACTGGGGCCTTTGCCGCCTGCGGCGACCGCAAAACTGCGAAGCACCCCTGGAAAGGCAATTTTTGATGCAGAGCGAGGAAAACCGACGAAGGCACCCTTAGTGGTTGTCTAGGAGGTTTGACGACGCTATGCGCGAAAATTGCCCTTCCAGGGGCGATGGTTTCTTGCGTCAACACGCCTAAGGCAGCGGAAGGTCAAACCGATAGTTTTTGCTCAAAACCCCACTCCCGCAGGGTGAGCTCCTCGTCGATGCGCTCCTCGTACACGCCCGGCGCCCGCAGGAAGCCGCAGCTTTCATAGAGGCGGATGGCAGGCTGGTTGGCCTCCACCACAAAAAGCCGCAGGTACTCCGCGCCCCGGGCCCGGGCCAGCGCGGCCGCCCGGCGCAGCATGGCGCTGCCGACGCCCTTGCGCAGATACGCGACAGCCACGCCGAGGCGGTCCACATACAGCGCTTTGGCTGCCGGCTGGGCCCATTGCACGGCGCGGGCGCCTTCATTGGCCGCGCACAGGGCAAAAGCGGCGGCTATTTGCGCGCCGTCCAGCAAAATATAAAGGCGCCCTTGGGCGATATCCTCGCCCAAAACCGCGCAGGGGTAGACTTCGTCCCAGACAAAAACGCCTTGCCGCTCCATGTGGGCGACTATTTTTTGATAGACTGCCTCCAACTGGGGCAGGTCGGCTGGCTGTGCCGCGCGAAACTCCATGATGCGCTCCTTATGATCGCTTTTTTGTTCCCTTCATTATAGCACGTCCCGGCGATTTGTCCATCTTGGGCGCGCTGTTGTTGAATTATACCGCCAAATGCTGTATAATAGCTTTAACTGTGGCCTTGGGCCATGAATATTGCAACGAGCCCGCCCCAGGCGCGGGCCTTGAGGAGAGAATCAAACAATGCTGTTTCGCGAACTGAATTTGCCCGGCGAGATCCTGCAGGCGGTGGAGCGCATGGGCTTTGACGAGATGACCGAGGTACAGGAAAAAGCCATCCCCGCCATGCTGGACGGCCACGACGTGGTGGCCAAGGCGCCCACGGGCACCGGCAAGACCTGTGCCTTCGGCATCCCCATCATCCTGGCCATCCAGCCGGAAAAGAAAGTCCCCCAGGCCGTCATCATGGCCCCCACCCGCGAGCTGGCCCAGCAGAGCACCGAGGACTTGACGGAGCTGGCTCACTTTTCCCCGGAGATCCGCGGGGTGTGCGTGTACGGCGGCGCCAACATGCAAAAGCAGATCGACAAGCTGAAAAAACGCCCGCAGATCGTGGTGGCCACCCCCGGCCGCCTGCAGGACCACATCAACCGCCGCACCATCGACATCTCCCATGTGCGCGACATCGTGCTGGACGAGGCCGACGAGATGCTCAACATGGGGTTTTACAAGGACGTGCGCAAAATTTTGGATCAGATCAAGTCCAAACAGCGCCTGTGCATGTTCTCGGCCACCATCAGCCGCGAGGTGATGGACATCGGCTGGCTGTACCAGAAAGACCCGGAGGAGATCACCGTGCAGCCCGTGGAGGATTCGGCCCCGAAGATCGACCAGTATATGATTTTGACCACCGGCCGCAACAAGCTGCCGGACCTGACCAATATCATCCTGAAAAAAGGCTACAAGCGCGTGATGGTGTTCTGCAACACCAAATATGAGACCGCCATGCTGGCAAACCAGCTGGTGCGCCTGAACTTCATGGCCGACTGCCTGCACGGGGACCTGTCCCAGGCGGAGCGCAACACCATTATGGCGTCCTTTAAAAACGGCGAGATCGCCGTGCTGGTGGCCACGGACGTGGCGGCCCGGGGCATCGATGTATCCGAGGTGGACGCGGTGTTCAACTACGATGTGCCCCCTTCCAACGAATATTACACCCACCGCATCGGCCGCACCGGCCGCGCCAGGCACGCGGGCACCAGTTATCTTTTGTACACCAAAGAGGAGCGCATCCGCGTGCGCGACATGCTGCGCCTGACGCGCAACACGGCAAAGCCCATTGCCTTTGACGACAACGGCGATTTGGTGGACGCCCAGTTTTAAAGGGACAGGCCAAGTGCATAGGGAAAAGTACACGCAAAAACGCCCGGCGCAAACGCCGGGCGTTTCCTGTTTTTTACAACTCCAGCTCCATCAAGCGCTTCACGGTCAGCAGATAAATGGTCAGGCTGTCCAGCAGCAGCTGCACGGAGATGCCCTCGTTGGGGCCGTGCATGGAGCCCACCCAGGGGGGCATTTCCATGCCCGGCAGTTCGGGGCCGAAGCTGACCGCGTTTTCAAAGTGGCGGGCATAGGTGCCGCCGCCCATGGTGAAGGGCTTGTCGTCCCGGCCCGTCACCTGGTTGAAGGTGTCCACGCAGGCGCGGATGGCCGGCGAATCCGGGCTGATATAGAAGGGCTTGTGCACGGCCGTCACCGCGAAGGTGCCGCCGCCCTGGGCGGCCAGGGCGCCGCAGGCGGCCTGCATGGCCTCGGGCGTCTGGGTGGTGGGGTAGCGCACGTCGATGGTCTGGTGCAAACGGCTCTCTTTCATCTCGATGGTGCCGCCGATGCAGGTCAGCGGGCCGAAGGCCTCGTCCCGGGCCGCAATGCCCGCGGAGGAACCGTCGGTGGAGGACAGCAGCGTTTTCAGCACGCGCAGGAAGGCGTTTTCGCTCTCGCTGCACAGGCCCTGCTCCAGCAGGTAGTCCACCACCAGGCCGATGGCGTTTACCGTGCCGGCGGGCATGGAGGCATGGCCGCCTTTGCCGAAGGCCGTCACCCGGGCAAGGCCCTCGCCCGCGGCCGTCACCTCGATATTTGCGGCGCCGGGCAGCGCGGCGGCGTCGGCCCGCACCACGGCCCAGGCGCGGTCCGGCACCACATTGGCGGCCACGCCACCCTGGAAATCCACCAGGTTCCCGCTCAGGGGCGCGGAGGTAAAGGCGCCGTTCAGGCCGCCCTTTTCACCGTAGCCCACCGGGAATTCGGCGTCGGGCGTGAAGCAGAAGGCGGGCATGGGGTAGTGCGCCAGGTAATAGTCCACATCGGCCATGCCCGTCTCCTCGGCGCAGCCCAGCAGCACGCGCAGGGTATAGGGCAGGGGTTCGCCCGTCTCTTCGCACAGTTCCTGGAAGAATTTGGCGATATACAGCGTCAGCACCGCCGGGCCCTTATCGTCGGCCACGCCGCGGCCCAGCACATAGCCTTCCCGCCGCACCATGGCGAAGGGGTCCGAGTCCCAGCCGTTGCCCGCGGGCACCACGTCCACGTGGGCGATGGTGGCGATCTGCCGTTCACTGGCGCCGGGCACCTCCGCGTAGCCCATGTAGCCCTCGCAGTTGCGGGTCACAAGGCCCATGCGGGCGGCGATGGCCAGGGCCGTGTCCAGCGCGCCGGCCACCTGGGGGCCGAAGGGCATGCCGGGCGCGGCGTCGCTCTGCACGCTGGGCTGGGCGACCAGGGCGGCCAGGTCGCTGAGGATATTCTCTTTGTTTGCCTGTACGAACGCGTCCACACGGGCGCGGAAGGTCTTGTCATCCATGGAAAAATCTCCTTTGCAATTGATTGCCGTACGCGTATAGTATATAATAAATCCCAGTGGAATGGAAGCCAAAAGGAGAACCCCTGTGAAGAAAAATATTTTGTTTGCCCTGGCGGTGCTGGCGCTGGCCGGCGTTTTATGGCTGGCCATGGGAAAGGGACGCACGGGCCCGCGCGCGCGCGTAGAGATCGCCGGCGGAGGGACGCAGTACGTCCCCCTGGAAAAGGACGGCGTGTACCACATCGACGGCGCGGCCCTGCCGGTGACGCTGGAGGTGCGGGACGGCAAGATCCGTTTTATCGACAGCCGGTGCCCGGACCATGTGTGCGAGGGCTTCGGCTGGGTGGCCACCGAGTATGACACCGCCGTGTGCATGCCAGCCGGCGTGGTGCTGAGCATCGAGGCGGAGGGATGAACGCCTGCAAAACAGAGAGCCGGAACGGTTTCGTTCCGGCTCTTTGTTCCATAGTCACCAGTTGATGTGCACCACGGGCTTGATCAGGTCGCGGGGTTTTTCATCCATGGCTTTGAAGGCGTCGGGGATCTTGTCAAAGCCCTCGTACTGGTAATTCAGCATCTTGGCCGGATCCACACGGCCGGCCTGGATCAGGCGCAGCATCTTTTCAATGCGCAGTGCGCCGCCCGGGCAGAAGCCGCAGCGCAGCGTGACGTCGGACATGCCCAGGCCCCACAGATAAGCGGGGATGTCGAATTTGTCCGAGGCATCCAGATAGTTGACGTTGGCGACGGCGCCGCCCGGCTTCACCAGCATCAGGGCCTGGTTCATGGACGCCGCGTTGCCGCCGGCCAGGATCACCCGGTCTACCTGGCCGCCTTCCAGGGCCAGGATCTGCTGCACCACATCGCCCTCTTTATAGCTGACGATATCGGTGGCGCCGTATTCCTTCGCCAGGGCCGCGCAGTTGGGGCGGGTGCCGATGCCATAGATGCGCCCCGCGCCGCGCAGGCGCGCGCCGGCCACCGCCATCAGGCCCACAGGGCCGATGCCAAACACGACCACGCTGTCCCCCAGTTGGATGTCGGCCATTTCGGCGCCGTAAAAGCCGGTGGACATCATGTCCACGGTCATCAGGGCGGCGTCCACGCTCACATCCCCGGGCAGATGCACCAGGTTGGCGTCCGCCATATTTACGTGGAAAAATTCCGCGAACACACCGTCCTTTGCACCCAAAAATTTGAAGCTGCCCATCAATTTGTGGTCATGGGCGTTGTTGGCGTTGCGCATCTGGGTGCCGGGGGCGCCCCAGTCCGGCGTGCAGCAGGGCACCACCACTTTGTCGCCCGGCTTGAAGTTTTTCACGGCGCCGCCCACTTCCACCACTTCGCCCACGGCCTCGTGGCCCAGGATCAAATTCTTGCCCGGCTGGTTGAAGGTGTGCATAAAGTGGGTGTCGGAAGAGCAGGGGGCCAAAGCGATGGGGCGCACGATGGCGTCCAGGGGGCCCGCAGCGGGTTTTTCCCGCTCGATCCAGCCGTGCTGGCCGGCGGCGGTAACGGCATAGCCTTTCATAAAAAACAACTCCTTATTAAAATAAAATGGGGACTTTGTTAATATTATATCATACCTTTGCGGGAAAGCAACCGTCTGCGGCGTCTGTGTGACGGTGCGCGCATGAAAAAAGACGTCCGCGCGCATACTACCTTACAGAATGGGGTGGTTTGTGTGCAGGCGTTTTTGCAGAAAAACAAGTGGAGCATCCTGGCCGCCGGGGCGCTGATTCAAATTTTGACGGGCATCCCCGCGGCCTGGGGCGTATTCCAGAAGGCGGTGTGCCAGGGCTACTCTCTGGGCGAGGAGGACGGGGCCATGATCTTCAGCTTCGTCATCTGCTTTTTCGGCATCGGGTGTATTTTGGGCGGCCTGTTGCAGGACAAGGCAGGCCCCCGCGCCGCGGCCCTGGCCGGCGCCGGGCTGCTGGGCGGCGGCTTCGCGCTGGGCGGCCTGGTGGTGCCCGAAGGCTCGCCCTGGCTGTTCTATCTGCTGTTCAGCGTGCCGGTGGGGCTGGGCTGCTCGTTTTTATACCCGGCGGTGATGAGCTGCGCCCAAAAGTGGTACGCGGATAACAAGGGCCTGGCCACGGGCGTCATCGGCGGCGCCGTGGGCCTGTCGGGCGCGGCGCTCACGGCGCTGGGGCGCCTCACCATCGGCTGGTGGGGCATCCGCGGGTCGTTCCTGGCCTTGGGCATCCTGATGGCCGCGGTGTGCGGGCTGGCCTCCATTTTGCTGGAGGACCCCCAGGGCAAGGCGGCGGGGGCGCAGCAGAAGCAGGAGAAGCAGACCCGGGATTACACGATCAAAGAGATGGTGAAAACGCCCCAGTACTGGCTGCTGACGGCGGTGGTGTGCCTGGGCACGCCGGCGGTGCTGCTGTTCAGCCCCATCATCGTGGAGATGGCGCAGGAGCGCGGCCTGCCCGAGGCCGCGGGCCTTGCCTGTATCTGGATTGGCAGCATCTTTTCCGCCGGCGGCCGGCTGGCCATGCCCTGGCTGTCGGACAAGATCGGCCGCCGCTACACAGACCTCATCCTCTTCGCCGCCATGGCCGGTTTGTCGGTGGCCTTCGCCTTCGTGGGGGGCTGGTGGGTCATCGCCGTCTACAGCTTCCTCACCTTCTGCTATTCCGGCGAGGCCGCCGTGCTGCCCGCCGCCACCACGGATTTATTCGGGCAGAAGAACTCGGGCGTGAACTACGGCTTTGTGGCCCTGGGCATGAGCGCGGGCAGCGTGGGCTTCCCGCTGCTGGCCCGCGTGCTGGGCCTGACCACGGCCCGCCACTGGATCGCCGTGGCCGCGGCGGCCCTGGGCTTTGTGCTGCTGTGGTTTTTGAAGCCCACCCAGGGCGAGCGGCTGTGAGGCGGACTTTACAGCCCGCAGATGAGGCCCCGCGCCCAGCGCAGCAGCAAGTCGGTGGCCTCGCCGAAGCGTTCGGGCCGGGCGGCCTCGGGCCGCAGGGCCAGCACGGCAGCGTCGTCGCCCGTCAGCTCCGCGGCCAGGTCCCCTTGGCGCCGGCAATAACGGCCGGTGTCGCAGAAATGCTTGGCCTGCAAGGCAAACACGGCCGATTTGTACAGTCCGGACAAAATGTCCGGGCTTTTTTCATGCAGAAAATTGTGCACCGCCATGTGGTAAATGTCACAGGCCGCCTTGTGGGCCGCCCGCCGCGCGGCCGCGGCCGTTGTCTTGGGGGCCATCCAGTCCAGGCTGCCCGCGTACACGGTGGTGTCGTGGTAGAATTGGAACAGATCCGCCTCGTCCCAGGCCTCCAGTTCGGCGCGGCCGCCGGCGAAGCCGCAGACCAGGTCCCGATGGGCCAGGCCGTCCAGCAGGGCGCCGTAGCACCGCAGATCGGCCGGCCCCAGCTCGTCCAGCACCAGCACCGGGTCCAGATCGCTGCCCTCGTGGGCCTCGCCCCGGCCGTAGCTGCCCTGAAGGCCGATGCACACGGCCCGGCCGCCGAATGCAGCCTGTACGGCCCGGGTAAAAAGTTCCATCCATTGCTGTGCGTCGATCATAAGATCCCTCCTGTTTCCGATTTTCATACGACTGAACGATTTCAGCCCCAGGCGCGGCCCAGGGCTTCCACGGCCGGGGCGATGTCCCCCTCGGCCAGGCCCGCGTAACCCAGCACCACCGTGGGCGTGCGGGGGCCGGGGGGCGCAGCGCCCAGGAAATACTCGCCCAGGCCTGCGCAGTGCACGCCTTGCCCGGCCGCCGCGCGCACCAGCTCCTCCTCGGACGGGGCGCCGGCCAGAGACACCAGCAGGTGCAGGCCCGTGTGGGTGCCGGCCAGGGAAACCCGCGCGCCGAAAACCGTCCGCAGGGCCGCTGCCAGCAAGTCCCGCCGGCGGCGGTAGGCCACGCGCAGGCGGGCCAGATGGCGGGCGAAGGCGCCGCTTTCCATAAAGCGGCACAGGGTCTGCTGTTCGAAACGGCTGACAGTGCAGGAATAAGTGCCGAACAGGCTTTCCCAGCGGCCCAGCAGGCTGTGGGGCAGCACCATATAGGCGATGCGGATGGCCGGGGCCACGCTTTTGGAAAAGGTGCCCACGTAGATGACCCGACCCTCGCCGTCCATGCCCTGCAGGCAGGGCAGGGGGCGGCTGTCGAAGCGGAACTCGCTGTCGTAATCGTCCTCCACGATGTAGCGCCCCGGCTGCTGGGCGGCCCACTGCAGCAGCTCGTACCGGCGGCCGGCCGGCATGGTGACGCCGGTGGGGAACTGGTGGCTGGGCGTCACATAGGCCAGGGCCGCGCCGCTGGCGGCCAGGGCCTCGGCGCTGATGCCGCGCCCGTCCACGGGCACGCACACTGCCCGGGCGCCGCTGTTGCGCAGCACACGCGCCGGGCGGGCGTAGCCCGGGTCCTCCACGGCGAAGGTCTCGGCGCGGAACATCTGCGCCAGCAGCCCCAGCAGGTATTCCATGCCCGCGCCCACCACCACCTGCCCGGGCGCGCAGTTGGCGGCCCGGTATTCGTGCAGGTGCACGGCAATGGCTGCGCGCAGGTTTTCATCGCCCTGGCGCGGGCCCAGGTTCAAAAGGGCCGGGTCGCCCGCCAGCACATCCCGCTGGATGCGGCGCCAGGTCTTAAATGGGAACAGCCCGGTGTCGATGGTGGAGGTGGTGAAATCGTACCGCCAGGGTGTGGGGGCGGGCGCCGGGGCCGGCGCCGGGCGCCGGAACGGGGCTGGCGGGGCCGGCGTGTCCAGCGCGGCCACGCGGTAGCCGCTGCGGGGCCGTGCCTCCACATAGCCCTCGGCGGCCAGCATGCCGTAGGCCGTGTCCACCGTGTTCACGCTGACGCCCACGTCGGCAGCCAGGCGCCGCTTGCTGGGCAGCTTCTCGCCGGCGGCCAGGCGGCCGGCGCGGATCTCGCCGATGAAATAGCGGTACAGCTGCGCGTACAGGGCACCGCCGTTTTTCGTCAGGCGCGGAGTGGCGTTCTCCATACAAGCACCTCCATCTGACCCTATGGAAAATTTATAAATTGGCTATTTTCATAGCATCAGTTTCTGCTATAATCATAGGCAACAACAAGGCACTTGTCAATAGAGGGGAGAGCGAAGAGTATGACGAAAAAGAATTTTACCATCCAGAAAATGGCCGCGGTGGGCCTGCTGAGCGCGCTGGTGTTCATTTTCAGCGGCGTGCGCATCCAGTTCGGCGAGGTGGCGGCCGTTCACCTGGGCAACGGCTTCTGCGCCCTGGCGGGCCTGCTGTTCGGTCCGGGCGTGGGGGGGCTGGCCTCCGGCATTGGCAGTATGCTGTACGACTTTACCAACCCGGCCTATATCGCGGAAAGCTGGATCACGTTCCTGACGAAGTTCGCCATCGGCTTTGTGGCGGGACTCATCGCACGGCGCGGCCTGCCCAGCCTGCGCAAAGACGTGCTGGCCGCCGCGGCCGGCAGCTTCACCTACGTGGCGCTGTATTTGCTGAAATCCTTCATCATCAAGTTCTGGGTGGAGGGCCAGGCCTGGGGCGCCGTGGCCACCCAGCTGGCCGCCAAGGGCGTTACCTCCTGCATCAACGCGGTGGCCGCCATCGTGGTGGCAACACTGCTGGCCCAGGCCATCCGCCCGGCGCTGCGCCGCGCCCATCTGCTGCAGGTTTGAATCACTGCGCCGCCGGTGTTTTTTGCACCGGCGGTATTTTTGTTTTCCCCGCAAAGATATGAAGAAGTTGTAAAAATTTTGGAAACAGAGAGATTTCAGCGGATTTCACGCTTTTTCCCTGGTTTTTTTTTCGGTGGATGGTGTAAAATAAAAACCATATAGCATGCAGGCTGGGCGCGCTGCGTTCAGCTTTTTCCTTTGTATGGGCAAAAAATCTCCGGGGGGATCCGATGGAACAGTTCAAACGACAATGGCGTAAGCTGTGTAAGGCGCTGGGACGTTTTTGGCAGCGGGTGCGCGCGGGCAGCGTGCTGGACATCGCCATTTTGGCCTGCGCCGGCCTGCTGGTATTGGTGCTGGCGGCCATTTTGGTCGTCTCGCTGACGGCCGGCGGCCGTGCCGTCTCGTCCGGCGGTATGGATATCGTGGACAGCGCGCCCAGCGCCGTCAGCGTGGTGGAACCGGATTTCGACAAGGCGGCGGGCGAGTTGGACCCCACCGCCGTCAGCGGCAGCATTTTGCCCCAGACCGACGACGCCGGCGAAAGCTATATCGACGAGACCCTGTTTGTCGGCGATTCCAACAGCGCCCGCATGGTGGCCTTCGGCAAGACCACCTGGCAGAACAACCTGGGCATCGTCAGCATGGGCGTGCAGCACGTTACCGGATCGGCCTGTGTGCAGCTCAAGGGATATGGCTACGTGTATGTGCCCAAAGCCATCAGCCTGATGCAGCCCAAACGTATCATCATCACCTTCGGCACCAACAACGCCTATGAGAGCACGGACACCTTCATCAATTGGTACGGCAAAGCGCTGGACGCCATTGAGGAAGCCTGGCCCTACGCCGATATCATCATCGGCTCTGTGCCGCCGGTGGCCAAGACCCGCAGCTACCCGGACATCACCATGAAGACCATCGACAGCTTCAACAAAGCCCTGGTGAACCTGGCCGGGGAGCGGGGGTATAAATTCCTCAACGCCAGCGAGGAGCTGAAAGGCAGCGACGGCTATGCCAAAAGCGGTTATATGGAAAAGGACGGCATCCACTTCACACAAAAGGGCATGGATGCCTGGCTGAAGTATATGCGCACCCACGCCTATGAGACGGAGGACCGCCGGCCCAAGCCCCTTTCGGCCGTTCCCACCCATTACGAGACGCCTGAGACGTTCTTCAACCCGCCCAAACCCGTGTCCTCCAGCTCCTCTTCGAAGAACGAGGAGAATGAATGCGACCACGATTGGGTGGAGACCGCCCGGCTGGAGCCCACCTGCACAGAGCAGGGGGCCGTGGCGTACAAGTGCTCGAAGTGCGGGGAGGAAACATCGGAGATCCTGCCCGCCAAGGGCCACGTGTGGGGCCCCACGGACCAAACCACGGGCATGCGTGTGTGCACCGTGTGCGGCCTGTCGGAAAAGGATCCCACCTGGACCGGCGCCCACGTGCACAGCTGGGGCGCCACAGACCCCGGCACGGGCCTGCGGGTGTGCGCCACCTGCGGCGCAACGGAGCAGGACCCCTCCTGGGTAGCGCCGCATGTGCACAGCTGGGGCGCCACAGACCCCGGCACGGGCCTGCGGGTGTGCGCCACCT
>CAJMEU010000048.1 GCA_905212515.1 uncultured Oscillospiraceae bacterium
TGGGCCACACCAACATCGGCGCGGGCCGCATCGTGTATCAGGAGCTGACCCGTATCACCAAATCTATCCAGGACGGGGATTTCTTTGAGAACGAGGCGCTGAAAAGCGCCATGCTGGCCGCCAAAGACAGCGGCAAAGCCCTGCACCTGATGGGCCTGCTGTCCGACGGCGGCGTGCACAGCCACAACGGCCATCTGTACGGCCTTTTGGAAATGGCCAAGCGCCTGGGCCTTGCGGACGTGTATGTGCACGCCATCATGGACGGCCGCGACGTGCCGCCCGATTCCGGCAAGGGCTTCATTCAGGAATTGGAGGCCAAATGCGCCGAGATCGGCGTGGGCAGGATCGCCACTGTCACCGGCCGCTATTACGCCATGGACCGCGACAACCGCTGGGACCGGGTGGAGAAGGCCTACAACGCCTTTGTCAAGGGCGAGGGCAACCACGGTGCGCCCGTGGAAGTGATGGAGAAGAGCTACGCCGACGGCGTGACCGACGAGTTCGTGGTGCCAGCCGTGACCTGTGAGGGCGGCCGGGTTTCCGCGGGCGACAGCGTCATCTTCTTCAACTTCCGCCCGGACCGTGCCCGCGAGATCACCCGCACCTTCGTGGATCCCGATTTCACCGGTTTTGCCCGGGACTTCTTCCCCCTGCATTACGTGTGCTTCACCCAGTACGACGTGACCATGCCCAATGTGGACGTGGCTTTCAAGCCCCAGTCTCTGACCAACGTGACGGGCGAATATCTGGCCAAAAACGGCAAGACCCAGCTGCGCATCGCCGAGACCGAGAAGTACGCCCACGTGACCTTCTTCTTCAACGGCGGCGTGGAAGCGCCCTTTGAGGGCGAGGACCGCGCGCTCATCAACAGCCCCAAGGTGGCCACCTATGACCTCCAGCCGGAGATGAGCGCCTACCTGGTGGCCGACGAGTGCGTCAACCGCATCGAGAGCGGCAAGTACGACGTGATCATCCTCAACTTCGCCAACTGCGACATGGTGGGCCACACCGGCGTATTCCAGGCCGCCGTAAAGGCCGTGGAGGCCGTGGACGCCTGCGCGGGCAAGGTGATCGACGCGGTGCTGGGCCAGGGCGGCGCGGTACTGCTGACGGCCGACCACGGCAACGCGGACAAAATGTATGACCCGGACCCCGAGCATCCCTTCACCGCCCACACCACCAATCCTGTGCCCTTCCTGGTGGCGGGCCTGGGCGACGTGAAGCTTCGCGCGGGCGGTGTGCTGGCGGACATCGCCCCCACCATGCTGAAGATCCTGGGCCTGCCCCAGCCCGCCGAGATGACGGGCAAAAGCATCATCGAATAACCGAACCTTGGCACAAGCGCGGGAGCCTGACGGGCCCCGCGCTTTTTTGTTCCCTGTCCGGGCAGGGCCGCCTCCGGCGCGCCGCTCTGGCCGCGCCACCGCCCCGTGACGAACCTGCCCGCGCGCATTACCGCCGGGCGGGGCCGCTGCGGCCGCGTATTCCTGTGCTTTTCCGCGTGCCGCGCCCACTTCTCCTTCCCCCTCACGCTCCAGGTATGTCCCAGCCTTGCCAAGCACGTTGTCTTTCCGCGAAGCATGCCGGAATGGGCGGAAAGCTGTCAGAATAAGAAGAAAAGGCCAAACAATTGACAGCCGGTCCGGCATCAGATATACTATAAATATTCCAGTCGTCTGATGATCTGCGGAGGGGCGGCTATTTGATTTAAAGGGAGGGTATTTCTTATGGAACCGAATACAACGAACAACGGCAAAGCCATCGCTTCGCTGGTGCTGGGCATCCTTTCCATCGTACTTGCTTTCCTGTACTGGTGGGCCGGTTTAATCGGCGGCATCGTGGGGCTTGTGCTGGGGGTGCAGGCCCGCAAGGAAAGCCCCAGCAGCCTGGCCACCGCAGGTTTTGTGTGCTCCATCATCGGCGTGGTGCTGTGCTGCCTGCTGCTGGCCTGCGCGATTTGCGCGCTGGGCACACTGGGCGCTATTGCCTCCAATATGGCCTGAATCATTTGGTTTCAACCAAACGGCGGCCCGGTCTCAAACGGTGCGGCGGTTCTTTCGCGCACGTTTGGCACCGGGCTGCTTTTCTGCATTCACCGCCTCAAAGGCTTGAAGGAGGCCTCTGTGTATCCGATTCTGTTTTCCGTCAACGGCTTCCCCATTTACAGCATCTGGCTGGCCAGCGTGGCCGGCCTGGGGGCCGTCTGCGCCTTTCTGTTGGCGCGCGGCCGGCGCTTTGGCATCAGCCGGGTGGATCTGACCAATGCGGCCGCCCTGGGGCTGGTGGGCGCCATCGCGGGCGGCAAGGCGCTGTATCTGGCTACGGCCCTGCCCATCCTGTGGGCCGCGCGAGATATTTTGGCCCGCGACACCGCCCTGCTGGCCCAGCTTCTCACCTCCGGCATGGTGTTCTACGGCGGCCTGTTCGGCTTCCTGCTGGCCGCCCAGTGGTATTGCCTCCGCTACCGTGTGCACGCCCGTGCCTTCTGGGATCTGACAGCGCCTGCCATTCCCCTGTTCCACGCCTTTGGGCGCGTGGGTTGTTTCCTCAACGGCTGCTGCCACGGCAGGGCGTGCCCCACCTTCGGCATTCCGTTCACCCAATCCCTGGGATCGGCAAACGGCATCCCCTATTTTCCCATCCAGTTGGCGGAGGCGGCCGGAAATCTGTTTTTGTTTGTCGTCCTGGCCCGCTTCGCCTGGCGGCATCCGGGCCAGGGGCGGACCCTTCCCGCCTATCTGGCCGCTTACGCACTGATGCGCTTCATTCTGGAGTTTTTCCGGGGCGACGCCGTGCGCGGCATCTGGCTGGGCCTGTCCACCTCCCAGTGGATTTCCTTGGCCATTCTGGCCGCGTTGGCTGTCCGCCGATGCCGGTCGGTACGCGAATGTGTTTGAGCACCCCTGCGGCGGAAAGGCGCAGGGGTGCTTTTCTCCGTCCATCCTGCCGGGCCATTTTTTGCAAAGTATACTTGACAAATTATGCAAAGCATACTATACTAAAAATGCAAAGCAAGCTTTGCCAAAGGAGGCGATGTCATGCGGACCAACCTGCCTGCGCTGCGCAAGGAGCGCAGGATCAGCCAGGAAGAACTGGCCCGGGCCGTGGGCGTGACGCGGCAGACCATCACGTCCATCGAAGTGGGCAAATACACCGCCAGCCTGCCGCTGGCTTATAAGATCGCCCGCTATTTCGGTAAACCCATCGAAGAAGTGTTTATTTTGGAGGAGGCATAAGCCATGGAGGCATTCCGTAAAAAGATCCAGCGGCGTTCCAATTTGTGCCGCGCTTATATCATCCTGTGCGCCCTGTTGATGGCGGCAGGCGTTCTGCGCCAGCCCACTCCCAGCAATTACATCGAGTTCCAGCGCGGCCTGATGGTGGGGATGGAGATCGTGCTGCTGTTCTACTGGGCGCGCATTTACCGCACCCTGAAGGACGAGGAAAAATTACAGGAGGCCTACCGCAGGGACCAGGACGAACGGGAGCGTTTCCTGTGGAGCGAGGCCGCCCGCATCGGCGTGTGGGGCACCTTCGGCGTGCTGGTCCTGGCCGGCGTGGTGGTGATGTATTTCTCCCCTGCCGTGGCTGCCACGCTGATCGGCTGCGGCTGCCTTCCCGTGCTGCTGACCAAGCTGTCGCGCCTGGTGCTGCTGAAAAAATATTGAGCGGCGCGAAAAGCAGCCCTGTGCCGCACCGCAAAGGCGGCGGCGGCGCGCCGAAAGCCCGGCGATCCCAGGGATCGCCGGGCTTTTTTATGTGCGCCGGGCAGCAGGGCCGGCAGTTCTTGCGTGGGGGCGCCTTTCTGTCATCCCGCCGCCTTGGCCTCAGGGCGGCTTTTCTGCACCTGGGACGCGGGGCAGACTGCTTCCGGCGCCAGCATATCGCGCAGGGTCTCCCGCAGGTCACGGGGCATATAGCCCAACTCCCGCGTGGCCTTGTCATGGGAGAACTTGTCGTTGGTGTTCAGCGTATACAGGGAATACTTGGTGTACAGCGGCCGGTGCTTGGTGAGGCGGGCGTGCAGGCGGATAAAGGGCAGCGCCGCTTTGGCCATCCAGGTGGGGATCAGGATCGCCGGTCGCACGCCGGTGACGGCGCGCACCATGCGCAGCACCTGGCGCACCTCATAATGGCGGTTGGAGAGGATGTAGCACTCCCCCGTCCGCCCCTTTTCCAGCGCGCGCAGACAGCCGTCGGCCACGTCGCGCACGTCCACGAAATCGTAGCCGCCCTTCACGCAGGCGGGCAAGCGCCCGGCCGCATAGTCGTTCACCATCTGCACCAGATGGTTGTGCGAGCGGTCGTAAGGCCCCAAAATGCCCGAGGGATGCACGACCACGGCGTCCAGGCCTTTCGCCGCCGCGTCCAGCACCAACTGGGTGGCTTGGGCTTTCGTTTTGGCATAGCCCCCCTTCACCTGATCGGGCGAGAAATGGTCCACCTCGCCCAGCACCTGATCCGGGTGGCCCTCGGGGATGGCGTGGACGGAACTGACGTACAGCAGACGCTTTACCTTATATTCGCCGCACAGTGCCAGCACGTTGGCCGTGCCGCCCACATTGACGGCCTGGATCTGGGGGGACACACTGTCCGCGATGTCAATGATGCCCGCGGTGTGCAGCACGTACAACTCTTTATCCCGCGCGCCTTCGAACAAGGGGCGCAGAGAGTCTTTTTCCCGCAAGTCCCCCACGATGTAGGCAACGGTGGGATAAGCGTCCCCCTTTTCCCCGGGCAGAAGAAGGCCGCGCACCTCTTCCCCCTTGGCCGCCAGCATGCGCACCAGTGTATTGCCCAAATGGCCGGCGGCACCTGTCACCACATACAATTTTTCCATTACAATCACTCCTTAGTTATAAACAACACGCTGTTGTTTTTTCCTTTCAAGTGTATTATAATGGGACAAAAGCCGTCCTGTCCACCTGCAAACAGGCCGCGTTTGGCCTGTTGCCCGACAAACCCGACAGCGGCTGTCGGGCAAGAGGCGTTCTTCACAAAAAGTTTACAAGGAGACCTTGTGATGCAGAAAAAAGCAAGCGACCACCGCGCCCGGGTGACGCGGCTGCTGATCCGCAAGGCGTTTGCGCAGCTATTGCGCCAAAAGCCTATCCAGGCCATCTCCGTGCGGGAACTGTGCGCCCTGGCGGGCATCAACCGCAGTACGTTCTACGCCCATTATACGGACTTGTACGCCCTTTTGGCAGACCTGGAGGACGAGATGCTGGAGGACTTCAAACAATCGCTGGAGCCCTTGCTGAGCGCGGCCGGAGAGGGCCTGACGCCCCTGAAGGCCACCACCGGCGTGATGCGCTGCCTTCAGGACAATATGGACCTGTGCGCGGTGATGCTGGGCCCCTACGGCGACAAGGAGTTCACGGCCAAAGTCATCGACATCGGGCGCGAGCGCTGCATCGAAACGTACGCCGCCTTCTTTCCCGCCGCCAGCCACCGGGAGCTGGAGTTCTTCTATATTTTCGTCAGCGCGGGCTGCATCGCCCTGCTGGAAAAATGGCTGGCCGACGGCATGAGCCTCAGCGTGGAGGAATTGGCGCAGACCGCCGAGGGCATCATGATGCAGGGCGTGGGTTTTCTGCGCAAAGCGTGAGGCGCCTGAAAAGTGAAACAAGGTCGGCTCCTTTAGGCGTGTTGCCGCAAGAAAGCATCGCCTCTGGAAGGGCAATTTTCGCGCATAGCGGCGTCAAATTCGCTTGACAACCACAAAGGGTGCCTGCGCGAATTTTCCTGGCTCTGCATCAAAAATTGCCTTTCCAGAGGTGTTTCGCAGTTTTGGCCCGGCAGTTTTGGATGGATAGGGTACGAAAAAAGCTCGGTAATCCTGACGGATTGCCGAGCTTTTTGAATACGCTAGACGCCAAAACCGTCAGCCAAAACCGATGTTTTCTTACGTCAACACGCCTTTGAGAGCCGGCCTTTGTTTTTACCGCTCTTGCTTGCGGGCAAGCAGCAGGTAAGACAGGGGAAAGCCTTTGTGGTCGTACACCTCGGAAAGCCCCACGTCGTAATCGTATTCGTTCAGCTTGGTCACGCACAGATGGGCGCCGCTGGCTGCGTTGATGATATCTGCCATGGTGTGGGAAAAGCTGGTGAAGGTTTTGGAGGGAAAGGGCTCTGACAGGTAGCTCATGCCTTCCTGTTCCAGCCAGGGCTCTTTTCTGAAGTAGGAGTAAACCATCCGGTCCAAATGCTGCGGGTCAAACGCTTCCTCGCCGGGCATGGGCAGCATGTTCATCACCGGGTGGAAGTCGTGTAAAAGCAAGACGCCCCCGGGCTTTAAGCAGGCGGAAACTTTTTGCAGCAAGGGACGCAAATCCTCAAACCAGGTGATCGCACCAATGGTGAACAGCACCAGATCAAAGCTGCCGTGGTACTGCGGGGGAATATCCAAAATATTGCAGGCCACGAACCGGCAATTGCCGATGCCCGCCTTTTGGGCCGTGTCCCGCGCCTGGGCCAGGATGTTTTCCGCGATATCGAACCCCACCCCCTCCTTGGCGCCAAGCTGTAAAAGCGAGAGCAGCTCGCGCCCGTTGTTGCAGCAAAACTGGGCGACGGACTTGCCCGCTAAATCCAGGGCCCGCAATTCCCGGGCCACGTCAGGGCAGAAAAAAGGCAGGTCCTCTTGAAGCAGCCGTTCGTAGTCCCGCTCTCCCCAGCCGGGGCGCCGGTGTTCAAAAGCCTCTTCCCAGGCGGCTTTATTCTTTTGAAAATAATCCATGTGATCGCTCCATTCGTTGATTTTTTATACGGACAGATCCCGCCGGGAAAAGACGGCCACGCCGGTGGCGTACAGCAGGGCCCCCGCCGCGTACAGCGCCAGGAATTTGCCCACGGCGCCGCTCTCCCCGGCCACCAGGGCCGCGCGGTCAAACAGCGTCAGCGGCGTGCAGTATCGAAGCCAGTCGAACTTATCGCCCACCTGGCCGATCATTTGAATAAGCACGAACACCACGCACAGCCCCGCCCCCAGGCCCGCGGCGCCGGCCGCGGTATTGCACAGGCAGGAGGCAAAAAAGCACAGGCCGGAGAACAGCGCCAGCAGCCCCAGCAGCCCGGCGTTCAGCAGCAAAAAACGGCCCGTGTCCAACTCGCCGGGAAACAGCGCGCCGCCCACCGCGACCACCAGCGCCGCCACATAGGCCACCAGCGCCAGCACGCCGGTCAGCAGCATAGCGGCCTGGGTGAGGGCCAATTTCCAGCGGGGCACGGGCGAGGCCAGCAGGCAGGCCAGAGAGCCGCGCTCGGTCTTGCGGGCCACCAGGCGCACGGCCACCAGGGCGATGAACACCAGGGGGAACACCAGCAGCAGAAAACCGTACAGGTAATTGGACACAAAATCCAGCAGCGTGACGCCGGGGTCCGTCATATTGAACGCCGCGAAGATCTGCGGCATGCTTTCGGCCATCATATTCAGGCTTTCGCCCAGCTTGGGGTCGAACATGCTGACGATCATACCGCCGTACAGCGACAGCACGGCCAAAAAAATGGCCAGCAGCTTCCAGCTTGCCTTCCATTCCCGTTTGAACAGCGTCAGGCTCATTGCGCGTCACCTCCGTAATAATGCAGGAACAGCTCTTCCAGGGACTGCGGCCGCACCGACAGGTCCCGCAGGGGGTAGCCGGCGGCGCGCTTGACCAGGGCATCCACTTCGCCCGTCACCGGCACGGTCACCCGCGCGCCCTCCCGCGCGGCTTCCGCCAGGCCGTTGGCAAACATCAGCGCCGCCTTTTCGTCGGCAAAGCGCAGGCTGAATACCTTGCGGCGGCTTTTGCGCAGCGCGTCCATGTTCTCGGTCGCCACCAGGCGTCCGGCCCGCAGGATGGCGGCGGTGTCGCAGGTGCGCTCCACCTCCTCAAAAATATGGGAGGACAGCAAAATGGTCTTGCCCGCGGCTTTTTCCTCCGCCAGCAGGGCCAGGAAGTGGCCCTGCATCAGCGGGTCCAGGCCGCTGGTGGGCTCGTCCAGCAGGTACAGTTCGGGGCTGTGCATAAACGCCGCCACGATGCCCAGCTTCTGCTTGGTGCCCTTCGACATGCGCTTGATGCGCATTTTCCCGTCCAGCTCAAACCGGCCGCACAGTTCTTTGGCGCGGCCCATCGCCGCACGGCTGCCCCGCAGCCTGGCGGCGAAACGCAGGTATTCCTCCCCCGTCATGTCGTCGGGGAAGGCGATCTCGCCCGGGAGATAGCCCACGCGGGCCTGCACGGCGGGCGCTTTGGCAAAGCAGTCCTGGCCAAAAATTTGCGCCGTGCCGCTGTCCGGGCGGATAAACCCCATCAGCTGGCGGATCGTCGTCGTCTTGCCCGCGCCGTTAGGGCCCAGAAAGCCCAGCACCTGGCCCTGTTTTACCGCCAAGTCCAGCGCGAACACGCCCCGGCCCCTGCCGTAGTCTTTGGTCAGGCCGCGCGTCTCGATCACGTTCATTGATACTCCTCCTTATAAACCATGCGGCGGAACTGGTCCGCCCAGCGGCGGTATTCCGCCATGATTGCCTCCACGTCCAGGGGCTGGCCCAGGCGGCGCTTCTCGCTCATGTAGCCGTCCGCCATCCACATCAGCATTTTGAGCGTCTTCATCGGGTCCACGCCGTCCTTGTATTTCGACCGCTAGATCTATTAGTCTAAGCGCCGGTAGATGGCGTCCGTGTCTCGGCCGATAAGCTTCTGCACCGCGCCGGACACGGCCTCGTTTTCCGAGAACCAGGCCCGCAGGCAGAAATCCATCAGATAGGGCGACTGGCGCACCAGTTCCAGCTTGATCTGGGCGCCCCGCTCCATCACCTCGAAAAAATCGCCGCCTTTTTCGATCAGCAAAGGCCGGGTGTATTTCACCGCAAGCCCGATCGCGTAGCGGTAGCAGGCCAAATACAGCGACAGCTTGTTTTTATAATAGTAAAACAGCAGCCCCTTGGAGACGCCCGCCTTGGCGGCGATGTCGTCGGTGGAGGCCTGTTTATAATCGTGTTTGCCGAATTCCTCCAGCGCCGCGTCGATGATGCGCCGCCGCTTTTCCTCCGTCAGTTCCACGGCCTCCCCTCCCCTCTTGTTCCCATTCTAGCGGATTGACTGGAACGGTCAACCCCCCTGCGCATAAATTTTTACAAAGAAAATGCCCGCGGGCACAAAAGCGAGCCCACGGGCCTTGGTTTTCTAACGCCGGCCCTGCAGCAGCAGCACCGCCTTTTTTGCTTCCCCGGGCGTCAGGCCCGGGCTGTGCGGGCGCTGCACGGCCCGGCACAGCTCTTCCGCGCTGGTGTAGGCCTCGCCGCCGCGCACGTGCACGCTGACATAGGGGTTGGTGAAATACACAAATCCCTCCACGCTGCATTTCAGCCCCTCGCCGCCCAGGATGCGGCGCACCAGCTGTACCTGGCGCTGGTTTTGCAGCAGGGGGTTGGGCAGGGTCTTTTCCAGCGGCCTGCCGCCCTTTACCGGGCGGGGCTGGCGGCAGGTCTGGGCGTTCGCTTCGCCCAGCAGGCTTCCGGCGTGGTTTTTCCCCTCCACCACCGCCACGCCATTGGGCCCCACGACCCCCGCGTCCGCCTCGCCCCGCTGCGCGCCCACCAGCAGCTTCACGTTGCACAGCACCGTGTAGTTCTGCGGCAGGCCCGCCAGTGCCTTGGCCGCCTTGCTCTCGCCCGCCAGGCCGCTTTTCAGCACCTGGGCCTGGTTCCACAGCCGCCAGGCACACACGCCCAGCAGCGCGATGACGCACAGGCACAAAAAGATCTCTTTGCGCAGCACCGCCGCGCACACCGCAGTGGCCGCGGCGCCCGCGCCGCACAGGACGGCGCCCGTGAAACACAGGCGCATCCTGGTGCGGTTGGGGTTGGGGCTTTTATATACTTTTGCCATGGGGCGTCACTCCGTATAGAAAGAATAAGCGGTCGTCTCGTGGAATTCCTCGCCCGGGCGCAGAACAACGCCGGGCCATTCCGGATGGCTGGGCGTACAGGGGTAATGCTGCGTCTCCAGGCAGAAGGCCTGATGCCGGCCAAAGGGGCGGCCGTCCCGGCCCTTCACCGATTCGTTCTGCAAAAAATTCGCCGTGTACAGCTGCATACCTGGCTGGGTGGTATACACCTCCATGCTGATGCCCGTTTTGGGGCTGTGGGCCTTGGCCGCCCGCGCCAGCTCGGAGGGGGCCTTGTCCAGCACAAAGCAGTGGTCGTACCCATCGGCCTGCCGCAATTGCCCGTCGTCGGCCCCGATGTCTTTGCCGATGGGCTTTGCGCAGCGGAAATCAAAGGGGGTGCCGGCCACCGCCAGCACACGGCCGGTGGGGCAGGTCTCGGCATTACTCTCCAAAAAGCGCTCCGCATCGACGATCAGCGTCTGTCCGTACACATCCGGCGCCGCGTCGCCCTCTAAGTTGAAATAGCTGTGGTTGGTCAGGTTGATCAGCGTGGGCGCGTCGGTGACGGCCTGGTAGTCCATCACCAAAGCGCCCTTCTCGGTGAGGGTGTAGGTGACGGTGAGGTCCATGTTGCCGGGGAAGCCGTCGTCGCCGTCCGGGCTGCGGGCCGTCAGCACCAGGCTCTCGCCGCCGTCCTCCCCTTTGCGGATGGCGCCCTTGAACACCATGCGGCCAAAGGTGCCGTGCAGATGGTTGGGGCCGTTGTTGGCCTCCAGCATGTATTCGGCGCCGTCCAGGGTGAAGCGGGCGCCCTCGATGCGGTTGGCATACCGTCCCACGAAGGAGCCCAGGCTGGCCCCGCCCGCCTCGTAATCCGCAAGGCTCTCCATGCCCAGCACCACGTTGACGGACGCGCCGCCCCTGTCCGGCACCCAAAGGTCGGTGAGGACGCAGCCGTACTCGATGATCCGGGCGCGCATCCCCGCGCCGTTGTCCAGCAGATAGGCGTATACCTCCTGCCCGTCGGCCGTGCGTCCGTAGTAATTGCTTGTGATGGACATCGCAGTCCCCTCCCGGTCAAAATTTATAAAGGTTCTCTCTTAAGAATACCGCATCCCGCGGCAAATTACAACCAGATTGTAGCCGTGCCGGCGGCCGTTCAGCGGGCGGCGAAAAGTTTTTTGACTTTTCCGTCTTTTCCGCTTGACATTCCCTCGAAAACACGATATAAAATGTATAGACAATATGAGGGCGCCGTCCCGCCGCCGCGGCGGACGGCCCTATTTTTGGAGGGAAGACGCAATGGTATTTGAGCGTGTTCGTGAAATTATCTGTTCGCAGTTGGATCTGGATGAGGACCGTGTGACCATGGATTCGGATATCCTGGAGGATTTCGAAGCCGACAGCCTGGACCTGGTGGACCTGGTAATGAGCCTGGAGGATGAATTCGGCATCGAAGTGCCGGACGACCAAGTGGAAAACTTCCACACAGTGGGCGATGTCGTGCGTTATATTGAAGAGAACACGTGATTTGACAAGCGATTCCAAGGCCCCGGTCCGCGGGGCCTTTTTGTTGTAAACCAGCGAGGAGTGAAAGTATGAAGGACAACAAAAAAATGGTGGAGGCCATCACCCCCATCAACGAAGATTTTGCCCAGTGGTACACGGACATCTGCCTGAAGGCGGAGCTGGTGGACTATTCCGCCGTGAAGGGCTGCGTCATCCTGCGGCCCTACGGCTATGCCATTTGGGAGAATATCCAGCGCCTGCTGGACGCCCGTTTCAAGGCCACCGGCCACGAGAACGTGGCCATGCCCCTGTTCATCCCGGAAAGCCTGCTGCAGAAAGAAAAGGACCACGTGGAGGGCTTTGCCCCCGAGGTGGCCTGGGTGACCATGGGCGGCGAGGAAAAACTGGAGGACCGCCTGTGCGTGCGCCCCACGTCGGAGACGCTGTTCTGCGACCATTTCGCCCATGTGCTGCACTCTTACCGCGACCTGCCTATGAAGTACAACCAGTGGTGCAGCGTGGTGCGCTGGGAAAAAACCACCCGCCCCTTCCTGCGCAGCCGCGAGTTCTGGTGGCAGGAGGGCCACACCATCCACGAGACGGCCGAGGAGGCCATCGCCGAGACCGAGCAGCAGCTGAACACCTACGCCGACTTCTGCGAGGAAGAGCTGAACATCCCGGTGCTGAAGGGCAAAAAGACGGACAAGGAAAAATTTGCCGGCGCCGAGGCCACCTACACCATCGAAGCCATGATGCACGACGGCAAGGCCCTGCAAAGCGGCACCAGCCACTATTTCGGCGACGGGTTCTCCCGCGCGTTCAACGTGCAGTTCACCGGCCGCGACAATCAGCTGCAGTATCCGTTCCAAACCTCCTGGGGCGCGTCCACGCGCCTGGTGGGCGCCATCATCATGACCCACGGCGACGACGAAGGCCTGATTCTGCCGCCGGCGGTGGCCCCTTACCAGGTGGTGATCGTGCCCGTGGCCGCCCATAAGCCCGGCGTGCTGGAAAAGGCCGCCGAGTTGAAAGAGCGCCTTGAAAAATTCTGCCGCGTGAAGCTGGATGATTCCGAGCAGAGCCCCGGCTGGAAGTTCGCCCAGTGGGAGATGAAGGGCGTGCCTTTGCGGCTGGAGATCGGCCCCAAGGACATCGAGAACGGGCAGTGCGTGCTGGTGCGCCGCACCGACCGCGAGAAGGCCTTCGTCAAGCTGGACGAGCTGGAGACGGCCGTCCCCGCGCTGCTGGATACCATCGCCAAACAGCTGTACGCCCGCGCGCAGCAAAACCGTGCCGAGCGCACCTTCAGCGCCGCCACCATGGACGAGGTGCTGGAGCTGGCAAACAGCAAAAACGGCTATATCAAAACCATGTGGTGCGGCGAATTGGCCTGTGAGGAAACGATGAAGGAAAAGGCCGGCCTTTCCAGCCGCTGCATCCCCTTTGTACAGGAGCATATCGGCGACGTGTGCCCCTGCTGCGGCAAGCCCGCCAACACCATGGTGGTGTGGGGCAAGGCCTATTGATTTTTCCCATAAAAAAGCGCCCGGCCGAAGGCCGGGCGCTTGCTGTTTTTGGTCGCGGAGCAATCAAAATTTTATTTTTACGGCCGCGGGCCATGAATGGCCGTGGCCCCAAAATAGCCCACGGCCATGTTGGATGCGCGGTCACCGCGCAAGGTCATACTTTGTCTCCCCGCGCTTGGCCGAAAAGCCCATGGACAGCGCCCCCGTGGGGCAGGCCTCCACGCATTTGCCGCAGCGGATGCACTCGGGACTGTTCTGGCGCAGGTACACGGGGATGTCGAAGCCGCAGGCGGCCTGGCACTTGCCGCAGCGGATGCAGGCGCTTTCATCCAGGCGGATGTTGTAAAAAGACACGGGGTTCGCCAGCCCGTACACCGCGCCCAAAGGGCACAGATAGCGGCAGAAGGGCCGGTAGTACACCACGGCCAGCAGCACGACGACCACCAGCAGGGCCATCTTCCACACCCACAGCGGCCCGATGACGCCGCGCAGGGCCTGGTTCACGGTCAGCAGCGGCACGCTGCCCAGCAGGGTGCCCGAGGGGCACACAAATTCGCAGAACCAGGGCTGGCCCTGGCCCACCACATCCACCACCGCCAAGGGCAGCAGAATGCAGAACAGGGCCAGCAGCACGTACTTTGTCCAGCGCAGGAACCGGTCTCCGGGCAGCAGCTTTTTCTTCTTCAAGAACTTCGGCAGCGGGATGCGGTACAAAAGGTCCTGCACCAGGCCAAAGGGGCACAGGAACCCGCAGACGAAACGCCCCAGCACCGCTCCCACCAGCAGCAGGAACCCGGTGACATAGAAGGCGAACTTGTAATCCCGGCTGCCCAGCGTGGCCTGCAAAGCCCCCAACGGGCAGGCGCCCAGCGCGCCCGGGCAGGAGTAGCAGTTCAGCCCCGGCACGCACAAAGTTTTGGAGACGCCGGTGAAGATCTTGCCCCCGGCGAAGCCCGCCAGGTAGCCGTTGGACAAGGCCGTCCATCCCAGCTGTACGCCCAGGCGAAGGCGCTGCAGCGGGGCCTTTTTTCTCCCCTTAGGCAAGGCCGATACACTCCAGGCAGATCTGCGCCGCCTTGCGCCAGACCACCGTGGCCTCGCCCCGCCACACGCCCAGCACCAGGAAGGCCAGCGCCAGGGCGATCAGCCCCAGCGCCAGCCAGTTTTTTTGTTTTGCCGTCATTTTCATGCCGCTTCCTCCGCCAGGGCCAGCCGCTCGTCGATCACCTGGCGCCAGTCGTCCTCTTCCAGGGCGCCGTAAAAGCCCTTGCCCACCAGGTTGCCGTCCCCGTCCACAAACAGGGTGGCCGGCACGGCCTGCAGGCTGGCAAAGCCCAGCTGGGCCAGGCTCTCGTTGAGGATCAGGTTTTGATAGCCCACGTCGGAGGCTGCCACCAGGTCCTTCGCCAGCTGTACCTGGACCTCATCCGGGTTGCCGCTTTGGTCCACCACGTCGGTGACGATGCCCAGCACCTGCACGTCGTCTTTTAATTCCTCAGCCAGCTTGCCCAGCACGGGCATCTCCTGCTTGCAGGGGCCGCAGAAGGTGGCCCACACGTTGATGACCGTCAGCTTGTGGCCCGCGAACACCGTCTGGTCAATGGTGTCGCCGGTCAGGCTCTCGGCCGTGAACTCCCCCAGGGGGATGGGGCTTTCCGGTACGGATGCGCTGTCCGCCGCGGACGCGGCCCCGCTCGTCTGCACATCGGCCGCAGAGCTTGCCGCGCCGCCGCCCATCAGCCCTTTTTCCGCGGGTTTGGCGCCGCAGGCGGCCAGGCCCAGGGCCACTGCCAACGCCAGCGCAGTCAGTTTCATTTTTTTCATCGCAGGTAAACCTCCCAAGTTATCGTTCCCTCTTCCTCTCTGTGTACTCTGATCCTATCACAGGCCGGGGCCGAGGGTCAAGTGACTTGGTCACAAAAAGCCGCCCCCGTGTATCTGCACGGGGGCGGCTGTGTGAAGGACGGCTCAGTTCAGCTCATGGATGGCCTTGTCCAGGCGGGCCAGCGCCTCTTCCAATGTGGAGCGGTGGCAGGCCAGGTTCATGCGGGCAAAGCCCTCACCTCCGGCGCCGAACCAGGGGCCCTGATCCATGGCCACGCGGGCTTTCTGGTTCAGGAACGCCTTCAGGGCGTCCTTGTCCAGGCCCAGGGCGCTGAACTCCAGCCAGATGAGATACGTGCCCTCCGGCCGCAGGGGTTTGATCTGCGGAAGATGTTCGGCCAGATACTGCTCCAGATAGTCATAGTTGGCCGCCAGATAGTCCAGCAGATCCTCCAGCCAGGGCCCGCCGTGGTCGTAGGCCTCCTGCAGGGCGATCATGCCGAAGATGTCCGGGCTGTGGATGGCGCTGGTTCGCCGCTCGGCGCAGAAGGCGTCGTAGATCTCCTTGTTGGAGATGATGGCGTTGGCCGTGGACAGGCCCGCCAGGTTGAAAGTCTTGCTGGGCGCGGTGCAGGTGATGGTGTTGGCCGCGCTCTCGTCGCTGACAGAGGCGATGGGGATGTGCTTGTGGCCGCGCCACACCAGATCCGAGTGGATCTCGTCCGACACCAGCAGCACGTGGTGCTTCACGCACAGGCTGCTCACCTGCTCCAGCTCCTCCCGCGTCCACACGCGGCCCACAGGGTTGTGGGGGCTGCAGAAGATCATCAGCGTCACCGCCGGGTCGGCCAGCTTTTCCTCCAGGTCGGCAAAGTCGATGCGGTAGCCGCCCTCCGTGCGCACCAGTTGGTTGCACACCACCTCTCGCTTGCGGGCGGCGATGGCGTTGTAGAACACGTAGTACACCGGGGACTGCACCAGCACCTTTTCGCCGGGCTTGGTAAAGGCACCCACGGCCCAGTACAGGGCGGGGATGACGCCGGGGGTAAAGGCGATCCACTCCTTTTGGATCTTCCAGCCGTGGCGTCGGTCCATCCAGTTGATGATGGCGTCGTAATAGGATTGAGGCACGATGGGGTAGCCGAAGGCCCCGTGGGTAGCGCGGCGGGCCAGGGCCTCGGTGACGGCGCGGGGCGCCGGGAAGTCCATGTCCGCCACCCACATGGGAATGACGTCCTGGGATTCAAAGGCCTTATCGGCCGCGTCCCACTTCATGCAGTTGGTGCCGCGGCGGTCCAATTTGTCATCAAAACGGCTCATGATTTGCTTCCTTCTTTCTGTGATACAGCAGCTTCAATGCGCGGCTTTGGCAGCCTCTTCCTCGGCCGCCAGGCGGGCTTCCTCTTCCACCCAGTACGGGTCGTAATCCGCTTTCAGGCCGCCGAACTCCTTGCCTTCCTTTTTATACTGGGCACGCACGCGCAGCAGGTTCAGGGCCACCAGGCCGTAGTAGATGACCAGGCACAGGATGGCCTTGGGCGTGAGCTGCAGGAACGAGTTGCCGGACAGGTAGATGAGGATGCCGCACACCACCACGATCAGCGCGATGTGGGCCGGGCGTTTCAAAGGCAGAAAACTTTTGGCGTACAGGTGCGGGAAGCGCTTGGGGATGAACAGCGTGCTGATGGGGATCAGCATGCTGAACAGGAACCCGGGCGCGCTGGACAGGTAGGTGACGTACTCCAGGCTCATGCCGCTGACCACGGGGAAGGCGATCAGCAGGGTGACGGCCACCACCATGCGGCCGGGCACGCCGTTTTTGTTCAGCGCGGCGAACCATTTGGGGAACACGCCGTCGCGCGCGCCGGACCACATGGACCGGGCCGTGGCCATGATGCTGGCGTTCATGGTGGTCATGATGGCCAGCAGCGCGCCGCCGATCATCAGGAACCAGAACGCGGGCGTGGGCATGAAGGTCTTGGCCACGTCGCCCACGGCGGCGCCGGGGTTGGCGTGCCAGTCAAAGGTGTTGACGGTGACGTAAGTAAAGCACACCAGCATGTAGATGGCCGCGGTGATGAAGGTGCCGCCGATGATGGCCAGGGGCACGTTCTTACGGGGGTTCTTCATCTCAGAGCCCAGGTTGGCCACAAAGGGCGCGCAGCCGTAGGTGGACATGAACAGCACCACGCCCTGGGTGCCGTTGTCCATGAAGTTGTTCAGGCGGGACACGTCGACGTGGGGCGCGCCGAACACCACGAAACTGATGAGCGCCGCCACCATGATGCACACGAAATAGTTGTTGAATTTGGCAATGGTGCGCACGTTCAGCAGGTTGAGGCAGCAGAACACCACCAGCAGCACCAGGGAGGAGAGCATGGTGGGCACCTGGGGAAAGACAATCTGCACATATTGGCCGAAGGCCATGGCCACCGGCGCAACGGCCAAAGTTCCCACCAGGCGCTGCCACTGGTAGAAGTAGCCCACCGTGGGGCTGAGGAAACGGCTGATGTAGTTGTAGTAGCCACCGGCGCAGGGGCAGGCGGACACGGCCATGATCTGCGGCAGAGAGCTGATGATGGAGATGCAGGCGGCGAT
>CAJMEU010000049.1 GCA_905212515.1 uncultured Oscillospiraceae bacterium
GTGCTGCGGCTGCTGATCCTGTGCGCGGTGGGGTATGCGGGCCTGATGCTGCCGGGCCTGTTTGCCCCCGCGGTGGTGCTGCCGTTCTTTTTCCCGCGGCTGTGCGCGCTGCTGCTGCGCAAAGCGGCCCCGCTGTGGGGCTTTGCCCGGCAAAAGTTTTTTTGCCAGGCGGCGCAGAAGGACTGAATTTTTGCGGCAAGAGCCGCAGCGATCAAAAGAGCCCGGCGATCCATGAGGATGGCCGGGCTCTTATTGTTTGGCTAAGCCGCCGGGGCCTCAGAACAGGGTGTCCGGGCTGATCTGGCCGTACGCATCGCAGTAGGCGACGGACAGGCCGTCCATCACGCCGGTCAGCGCGGTGCTGATCTTCTCTTTCACCTCATTGCTCATCATATTGGGCAGGTTTTCCTCCACATAGGCTTCGTCGATGGGCAGGCGCTTGAGAATATGGTAGCCGTAGGTGGTCTCCACAATGCCGCTGACAGCGCCGTCCTTCAGGGCAAAGGCCGCGTCCTCGAACTCCTGCACCATCTGGCCGGTGGTGAAGGTGTAGCCCTCGGCGGGCTGGCCGCCGTCCTCGTTGTACTGGGCCATCAGGTCGTCAAAGCTCTCGCCGGCCTCGATCTTCTGCAATACTTCCTCGGCCTTGGCCAGCTCGGCGCTGTGGTCGGGCTCGGCCGCGGAGGCGCTGGCGTCGCCGGAGGCGGCGTCCTCGGCGAATTTGATGAGGATGTGCTGGGCGTGCACGTAGTTTTTATCCACGTCGGCGCGGATATCGTCGCCGTACACCTGGCGGATCACTTTTTCCTCCAGCTGGTTGCTCAGCAGCATATTGGTGTACAGATCCCGGGTGAAATACTGCTGGGCCAGCACCTCTTCGAAGGACTCGTCGCCGCCCATCTGGTCGGCCAGGCCCTGCACGGCCTCCAGGGCCGTCTGCCGTTCCTCGTCCGTCAGGGCGATGTCGTGTTCAGCGGCCAGGTCCTCAAAGGCGTAGAAGGCCATCAGGTTCTGCTCCACGGTGTTCTTCAGTTTTTCCCGGTTGGCCTCGCCGTCCTCGCCGGCCCACAGTTCAGCTTCGCGGCCGCCGTAGGCGTTGAGGATGCTCAGGTAATGGTAGCGGTATTCGTCGAAGCTCACCTCGTGGGCGCCGATGGTCATCACCGGGTCGGCCTCGACGGCGGCGCCGTCCACATACAGGCCCGGGGCGCGCTCCTCCGCCGCAGAGGTGCTGGCGGAGGCACTGGCGGAAGAGACGGAAGAATCGGCCCGGCCGGTGGTGGAACCGCCGCAGCCCGCCAGCAGCGACAGGCACAGGGCCAGCGCGGCGGCCAGGGCGATGGATTTTTTCATAATATCGATCAACTCCAAACTTTTTGCACTGCGCAGGTTTAGGGGCGCAGCTATTTGATTATCATATCATATTTGCGCCGGGAATGCAATTTTTGCCGCGGATATCCATCGCCATGGGACACAAGCCCACACGGCAGGGTTTTCGCCGGTTTTATCATGTGGATTTGAAAAAATGGAAGCGATATGCTATGGTAGGAAAAATACCCACGGAGGGTCTTCCAGCCCCAACGGATATTTTGGAAGATTGTAGAAAAAATGAGATGCGCAGAGGGTTTGAGATGAAAATTGTTGAAGTGAAAGATAGAGATCCGCAGTTGATGGAACGGCTATTGGAGGTGTGGGAGAATTCTGTAAGGGCGACCCATCTTTTTTTGTCCGGGGAGGACGTGGAGGACCTCAAACGCTATGTCCCCCAGGCGTTAAAAGAAATTCCCTGTTTGATCATTGCAGAAAACGAAAAACAAATTCCCGTGGGCTTTATGGGAATTGCAGGACAACACCTTGAAATGCTGTTTGTCGCCCGCGAGGAACGGGGAAAAGGATGGGGCAAGAAGCTGCTTCAATATGGTATAGATAAATATTGGGTTGACGATTTGGCGGTGAATGAACAAAATCCTCTTGCCAAAGGGTTTTATGAACACATGGGCTTCAAGGTTTACAAAAGGACTGAACAGGATGAACAGGGAAATCCCTATCCCCTTTTATATATGAGGAGACAGTGAACCCAATTTGCGGCCGCGGCATCGTGGGGGCGCAGCCGGAGCATCACCATGCCGAAAGGCTGAGGGCATTTCCCCCCAAAAGAGCTGAGCGGTGTGCTTCGGTGTAAAAAATTTTCGGCCAAAGCATTGACAAACAAAAGAAGGTGTGCTTTAATAGCATAAAGTAAAACCGATGACGCGGAAGTAAAACCGGCAGCGCACGCACAGAGAGCCCCAGGTGCTGAAAATGGGGACGGGAGCGGGCCGGCGCAAATGGTCCGCCGAGGGCAGGGGGAACGGCCGCAGGGCCCAGTATCTTCTGACGCGTGCCCGCGTTACAGGGCTAGGGATGTGTTGGCATCCCGAACAGAGGGGCCTTTTTAGGCAACCAAGGTGGTACCGCAGGTTTACGCCTGTCCTTGCAGATGCAGGGGCAGGCGTTTTTTTATGGCCCGCAGACGGGCCGGGGACGGCCCCTGGGGCCGAAAAACAGCGGAGAGGAGGACAAAACCATGACAAAGCAAGCGCGGGAAGGCCGGCGATGGCGATGGCGGCGCACAGACAGCACCGTCCGCCCATCCATTCACCGAACCAAACAAAGGAGAAGCGTTATGAAAAAGTTTGCAAGCATCGTTTTGTCCGCCGTTTTTGCCCTCACCCTGCTGGCCGGCTGCGGCGGCGCCCCGTCCTCCGCGCCCGCTTCCGCCTCCGGCGCGGCGGCCTCCGGGCAGCAGCCGTACAAAGTGGGCCTGATCCAGCTGATGGAGCACACCTCGCTGGACGAGATCCGCGCCGCCATCGAAGCCCAGTTGGACGAGACCCTGGGCGCGGGCAATTACACCTACGATTACCAGAACGGCCAGAACGACCCCACCACCATGATGAGCATCTGCCAGAAGTTCGCGGCCGACGGGGTGGACGTGATCATCGCCATTGCCACGCCGGCCGCCCAGAGCGCCGCCGCCGTGGTGGAGGGCACGGGCATCCCTGTGGTGTTCAGCGCCGTCACCGACCCGGTGGCCGCCGAATTGGTGGACAGCCTGGACGCCCCCGGCGGGCAGATCACTGGCACCTCCGACGCCATCCCCGTGGAGAACATTTTTGACCTGGCCCAGGAACTGACCCCGGACATGGCCAGCGTGGGCGTGCTGTACTGCACCGGCGAGCCCAACAGCGCCAGCGTGGTGGCACAGACGAAAACCTGCCTGGAGGCCAAGGGCCTGCGCTTTGAGGAGAGCGCCGTCACCAATTCCAGCGAGGTGCAGACGGCCGCCCAGAACCTGCTGGCCAAATGCGACGCCTTGTTCGTGCCCATCGACAACACGGTGGCCGGCGCCATGAGCGTGGTGGCCGCCGAGGCCATCAAGGCCGGCAAGCCCCTGTACGTGGCCGCCGACAGCATGGTGCGCGACGGCGCCCTGGCCAGCGTGGGCGTGAACTACACCAACCTGGGCAAGCAGACTGCCGACATGGCCGTGCGCATCCTGCAGGGCGGGGACCCGGCCGCCATGCCCGTGGAGGTGCTGAAGGACGCCAACGTGGTGGTGAACGAGGAGACGGCCGCGGCCGTGGGTGTGGATGTCTCGAAATACGCACAGTAATAAATTGTAGAAATATTATTATTTGTATAGAAAGGGCCCGCCTGTGGGCCCTTTCTGAGGGAAAAGGAGCACGCCGCTATGTCACTGACCGTTTTGCTGGGCGCCGTTGAACAGGGCTTTATCTATGCCCTGGTGGCGCTGGGGCTGTACATTTCTTACCGCACGCTGGACATCGCCGACCTGTCCACCGACGGCACCTTTGTGCTGGGCGCGGCCTGCAGCGCCACCCTGACCGTGGCGGGCCATCCGCTGCTGGGCCTCTTCGCCGCGCTGGCGGCGGGGGCGCTGGCCGGGGCCGTCACGGCGCTGCTGCAGACCAAGCTGGGCGTGCAGCCCATCCTGGCGGGCATCGTCACCATGACGGGCCTGTATTCCATCAACCTGATGGTCATGGGCGGCAAGCCCAACCTGCCCATGCTGAAAAGCGACAACCTGTTCACCTGGGCCACCGCGGCCCTGGGCGGCTGGGGCAATCTGGCTGTGGCGGCGCTGGCGGCCGCCGTGTGCGGCGGCGCGCTGGTATGGTTTTTGCGCACCCAGGTGGGCCTTTCGCTGCGCGCCACGGGCGACAACCGGGGCATGGTGGCGGCCTCGTCCATCAACCCGGCCTTCACCACCCTGGTGGGCCTGTGCCTGGCCAACGCCCTGGTGGCGCTGTCCGGTGGGCTGCTGGCCCAGTACCAGCGCTTCTCCGATTCCACCATCGGCCCGGGCATGGTGGTCATTGGCCTGGCCAGCCTTATCATCGGCGAGGTGGTGACGGGCCACGGCAAGCGCGGCGGCGTGGTGCGCGGCGTGCTGGCGGCCATTCTGGGCGCGGTGCTGTACCGCATTTTGTACGCCTTCGCCCTCACCAGCAACGTGGGCGCGTCCAATTTGAAGCTGGTGTCTGCCCTGATCGTGGCCGCGGCCATCGCCTGGCCCACGGTGCTGGACAAAGTGCGCTTTTACAAAAAGCGCCGGGAGGGGGAGCGCACATGCTGACACTGAAACACATCTCGAAAACCTTCAACCCCGGCTCGGTGAATGAGAAAAAGGCGCTGGAAGGGGTGGACCTGCACCTGGACGACGGCGATTTCGTCACGGTGATCGGCGGCAACGGCGCGGGCAAATCCACGCTGTTCAACGCCATCGCCGGCGTGTTTTACGTGGATGAGGGCCGGGTGGAGCTGGACGGCCGGGATGTGACCTTCCTGCCCGAATACAAACGCGCGCGGGAGATCGGCCGGCTGTTCCAGGACCCTTTGAAGGGCACGGCCCCCCGCATGACCATTGAGGAGAACCTCTCGCTGGCTTACCTGCGCACGGCCAAGCACGGCCGGGCGTTCAGCACCATCAACAGCGGGGACCGCGCCTATTTCCGCCAGCGCCTGGCCGAGCTGGACCTGGGGCTGGAGGACCGGCTGGCCCAGCCCGTGGGCCTTTTGTCCGGCGGCCAGCGCCAGGCGCTGACGCTGCTGATGGCCACGCTGGTGACGCCCAAGCTGCTGCTGCTGGACGAGCACACCGCCGCCCTGGACCCGGCCACGGCCGAAAAGGTGCTGGCGCTGACAAAGCGCATCGTGGCGGAAAAGCACATCACCTGCATGATGGTGACGCACAACATCGCCTCGGCCCTGGCGCTGGGCAACCGCACCATCATGATGGACGGCGGCCGCGTGGCCCTGGAGCTGGACGGCGCCCGGCGGGCCGCCCTGACGGTGGAGGACGTGATGGCCCTGTTCCGCCAAAAGACGAGCAAGGCCCTGGACAACGACCGGATGCTGCTGCAGGTGGAATGAACCGCAAGCCCCGTGCCCGCGCACGGGGCTTTTTTGCGCGGTGGGGGAAAATGGTCCTTGTGCTTCGCGCCGCGTTCCGGTAGAATAAGCACAGTTCGTTGCCGTTTTGATGCCGAATCGAGGTAGGATAGTTCCGGAAAGGGGGATGAGGGCTGTGATTCGCATCCTGATCGTGGAAGATGAGCGCGCCATCGCCAACCTGATCCGCCTGAGCCTGAGCAAGGCGGGTTATGCCTGCACCTGCGCGTTCGACGGGGCCCAGGCCGCCGACCTGCTGGAGCACGGCCGTTACGACCTGGTGCTGCTGGATGTGATGCTGCCGGAGGTCGACGGCTTCACCCTGATGGAATACATCCGCCCCATGGAGATCCCGGTCATTTTCCTCACGGCAAAAAATGCCGTGGCCGACCGGGTGAGGGGCCTGCGCGCCGGGGCCGAGGATTATATCGTCAAACCCTTTGAAGTGTTGGAGCTGCTGGCGCGGGTGGACGTGGTGCTGCGCCGTTATCAAAAAAACGAGGCCGTGCTGCATGTGGGCGGCCTGGACATCGACACCTATGCCATGCAGGTGCGCCGGGGCAAAGAAGTGATCGGCCTGACCAAGAAAGAATACGACCTGCTGCTGCTGTTTGCCCAAAACCCCCGCCGGGCCCTTTACCGCGAGACCATTTACGAGCGGGTGTGGGGCGAGGAATACCAGTACGGCAGCAAGACGGTGGACCTTCATGTGCAGCGCCTGCGGAAAAAAGTCGGCTGGGAAGACCGGCTGCAGGCGGTGAACAAAGTGGGCTACCGCCTGGAGGTGTGAGATGAAATTCCGCCTGAAGATCACGTTGTGCATGCTGTGCCTGCTCTCGCTGCTGTTCGGGGTGGGCGGCAGTTTGCTGATCGGCCTGTCGTTCCGCAACGCGCTGGAGCGGGAGCGGGCGTCCGCCTACAACGCTTACCAGATGGTGCTGGGCACGCTGCAGGCCGTGGGCAGCGTGAACGGCCGGCTGGACGGCGGGGACATCACCCGCACGCTGGAACAGCTGTCGGCCCAGAACGCCGGCGCCTGGACGGCCCTGCGGCTGTACACGGACGAACAGGACCTTTACGGCTACAACGCCTCCCAGTTGGGCGGCCCCGCCGCCGCGCCCACGGGCAGCTGCGTCATCCGCTGCACACAGGGGGCGGGCACGCACGCGCTGGTGCTGTCCGGCGCGCTGGAGGCGGGCGGCGAGACGCTGCACCTGGACATGGCCCGCGACCTCTCGCCCCTGTACGCGGCGCGGCGGGCCCAGCAGCGCACCTACCAGTGGGTGTTCTGGCTGCTGGCCGGGCTGTGCGCCGTGCTGTCCTACAGCATCGCCGGGGTGCTCACCCGCCCGCTGGCCAGTTTGTCCAGGGCCTCCCGGGCCATCGCCGCCGGCCAGCTTTCCCGGCGCGCCCGCGTCTGTTCCCGGGACGAGGTCGGCCTGGTGGCCGAGGACTTCAACGCCATGGCGGAACACCTGGAGGCCAACATCTCCGCTTTACAGGATTCCATGGAGCGGCAGGAACGGTTTTTGGGCA
This sequence comes from uncultured Oscillospiraceae bacterium, assembly GCA_905212515.1. Classification (GTDB taxonomy): domain Bacteria; phylum Bacillota; class Clostridia; order Oscillospirales; family Ruminococcaceae; genus Ruthenibacterium. The sequence goes on from CAJMEU010000049.1 coordinate 6,991, forward strand.
GCTTTGCCCATGAGGTGAAAACGCCCATGACCTCCATCATCGGCTATGCCGACCTCATCCGGGGCCAGGTGCTGGGCGCGGACGAACAGCGGGAGGCCGCCCATTACATCGTGGCCGAGGGCAAGCGGCTGGAAAATTTATCCCACAAACTGCTGGACATCCTGGTCCTGCGGCAGGGGCAGCTGGCCCTTGCGCCGGCGCGGCCCACGGCCCTTGTGCAGGCCCTGGCCCTCCACCTGCGGCCTGTCTATGCCAAGCAGGGCGTGACCCTGACCTGCACCGGCGAGGACGGCGTCTGCCTGCTGGACGCGGACCTGGTCAAGTCCCTGCTGGTCAATTTGTGGGACAACGCGCGCAAGGCCATGGACGGCCGGCCCGGCAACATCCACACCCGCGTGGAGATGCTGCCCGACGGCTGCCGCATCCTGGTGCGGGACAACGGGCGCGGCATCCCGCCCGACGCCCTGGAACATTTGACGGAGGCCTTTTACCGGGTGGACAAAGCCCGCTCCCGCGCGCAGGGCGGGGTGGGGCTGGGCCTGGCCCTGTGCCGAGAGATCGCCGCGCTGCACGGCGGCCGCATCCGTTTTGCCAGCAAAGCGGGGCAGGGCACCGCCGTGGTGGTGGAACTGAAAGGAGGCCGGGCATGAGGCGGTTCAAACAGTTTCTTCCCGTGCTCGGCACCCTGCTGGTGCTGGCGCTGGGCGCCGCCATGCCCCGCCTGGCCTTACTGGCCATGGACGGCCGGATGGAGCAGGAGACCACACAACTGACAAACACGGGCATCTCCCTGACGCTGACGCAGGAAGCGGACCTTTTCAGGGCTTTGGCCCTGTTCGGCGGCAGCCATACACAGGTGGAACTGCCCGAAGGGGCCCGTATGACGGCCCGGGAGGCGGAGGATGCCGCCGCGGAGGTCCTCGCGCAGATACGGGCCTGGAGCATGGTGTACACCGACCTGCAGGCCGTGCCGGTGCTGCTTACCAGCCGGGACGCCCCGGGCCTGTCCGGCGTTTTTTGGCGCGTGATCTGGCGCGGGCCAGACGGCGCGCAGGAGACGCTGTGGCTGGACGACCAGACCGGGCAGATGGTGGCCTTTGCGGGAGCGGTCTCCGGCTCCTCCACCGTGTGGGTGGAGGACAGGGAAACGGCCGTGGAAGAATTTTTGATTTTCCCCCAAGCAGTGTGGAATGCCGCGGAATTTTGCCGTGTCCACTATCCGGTGGACGAGGTGAAGCTGGGCCGGGAGACGGACGGCTGGGCGGACGGGAACTTCCAGCTGACGCTGCTGCGCACCCGCGACGGCGTGGAGGAAACGGCGGCCATCCGCCTGAGCCTGCGGGAGGGAAAGCTGAATTTCAATATCTGATGGCGTTTGGATGCAGGCCCGCTGCCAGCCGGAGGCATTGCTTTTTTATAATAGGGGCCGTACAAAGGAAAGGGTGATCATCATGCGTGAAAACAGCGGCCGCGCCCGGCGGCGGGAAAAACGCGGAAACCTCCCCGCCTGGCTTTGGCTGGCCCCGGCGGCGGTGCTGGCGGCGGGGTGTTTGTTCCTGGGCGCCAAAAGGATAACGGAAAAAAATCCCCCACAGGACCCGCCCGCCTCCGCGGCGGCCGGCATCGCCGGGGAACCGGCCCCGGCCGTGTCCCCGGCGCCCCAAAGCGCGCCCCCTGCCGCTCAATCTGTAGCCTCGCCGCCCCCAACGGCCGCCCCGCCCTCCTCCTCCGCGCCCGGCGCGGACGACCCGGACGAGGGCTGGCACCTGCTACTGGTCAATCCCTGGCATGCCCTGCCCGCGGGATATGAGGTGACGCTGACGCAGCTGAAAAACGGCCACGCGGTGGACGAGCGCTGCTACCCCGACCTGCAGGCCATGATGGACGACTGCCGGGCCGCGGGGCTAAACCCGGTGATCTGTTCCTCCTATCGCACACAGGAAAAGCAGGAGCAGTTATTTGCCGCCCAGATGGCGCCCTATCTGGACGCGGGCTGTTCGCCGGAGGAAGCGCGCCGGCAGGCGGCCAAGGCCGTGGCCGTGCCGGGCACCAGCGAACACCAGCTGGGCCTGGCGGTGGACATCGTGGACGAGGCCAACCAGAATTTGGACGAGAGCCAGGAGGACACGGCCGTGCAGCAGTGGCTGATGGAAAACAGCTGGCAATATGGGTTTATCCTGCGTTACCCCAATGACAAAAGCGAGGTGACGGGCATTATCTATGAGCCCTGGCACTACCGCTATGTGGGAAAGGCGGCCGCGGAAGAGATTTGGCGCCAAGGCGTCTGTTTGGAGGAATACCTGCAGCAGCTGGAGGCCTGATAAAAGAAACCCGGCGGCGGGTGGGGAAAGCGCGCGGCCCCGGGGTGTGTGGGGTTTTTGTTGCTCTGCGCTGTGGGGTGTTGATTAATATACACCTTCTGGGCGTTTTTTTGGTTCCTGTCCGCGGCGCCGGGTTTCTGCCGTATTTATTCGGTGTAATATTTGCCCAGCTCGTCGGCGGCCTGGATGGCGGCGCACACGCGCTCGGGCGTGACGGGGAAGGGCATGTTGTGCAGCGTGTCCGTGTCCGCGCAGGCAAGCTGTGCCACCTGCATCAGGCGCTCGGGTGCGGCGTCGGTGACACCCAGCTCCTCCAGCGTGGTGGGCAGGCCCACTTCCGCGCAGAACTCCAGCACCTCTTCCAGCTCCTCCAGGGGGGCGTTCTCCAGCACCAGCTGCACCAGCGTGCCGAAGGCCACCTTCTCGCCGTGGTACAGGCCGTGGGGCTCGGGCAGCACGGTCAGGCCGTTGTGGATGGCATGGGCGCCAGCCAGGCCGCCGGATTCAAAGCCCACGCCGGACAGGTAGGTGTTGGCTTCCACAATGTTCTCCACCGCCTTGGTGCACACGCGGCGCTCCACGGCCAGCTTGGCCTTCAGGCCGTCGGCCAGCAGCGTGTCGTAGCACAGGCGGGCCAGGCTCATGGCGGCCAGGGTCACATTGCCGCCCACGCAGTTGGCGGCGCCGCTGGCCTGGCAGGCCCGGGCTTCGTAGTAGGTGGCCAGGGCGGCGCCCATGCCGCTCACCAGCAGGCGGGCGGGCGCGGCGGCCACGATGTCCGTATCCACCAGCACCACGTTGGGGTTGGCGGGCAGGAACAGGTAGCGGTCGAACACGCCGTCGTCGGTGTAGATCACCGACAGAGCGCTGCAGGGCGCGTCGGTGGAGGCGATGGTGGGCACAATGGCCACCGGGGCGCCGGCATAATGGGCCACGGCTTTGGCGGTGTCGTGGATCTTGCCGCCGCCGATGCCCACCACCACCTGGCAGCCGGAGGCTTTAAAGGCGGCCAAAATGCGGTCGATCTCCGTTTGGCAGCACTCGCCGCCAAAGGCCTCCCACACCACGTTCACGTCCGCGTCCACGCCGGCGGTCACTTTGGCCTCCACGCGCTTTCTGCCCGAGGCGCTGGCCAGGATGAACAGGTTCCTGCCGAATTTTTGGGTGTGGCGGTACAGGTTTGCCAACTCGCCCGGGCCTTGTACATAGCGGGACGGGCTGCCGATGATATTTGCCATTTTGCATTGCTCCTTTTTTTAAAACAGCCGGCCTTGGCCGGTTTTCGCCCTTATTGTAACATGGCCGAAAGGGCTTGTCCATGAGAATCTGTTAAAATTTTCACGAATTTTTTGTAAAGGCCGCCGGCAAAAAAAGGGCCCCGCCGTGCGGGGCCCTCTGTGAGGCTCTTTTAATTTTTGCTGTTGCGGCCCACCAGGCGCAGGATATACAAAAACAGGTTGATGAAGTCCAGGTACAGCTCCAGCGCGCTGATGATGGAGGCCTTTTTCAGCATCTCCTGGTCGCCTTGCAGCGCCTCGTAAAAATGCTTGATCTTCTGTGTGTCGTAGGCGGTGTACGCCATGAACACCACCACGCCGATCAGGCACATCACGCGCTCCATGCCGGACAGGGGCAGGAACATGCTCAGCACCCAGAACAGCACCAGGAAGATCAGCGCGCCCGTCAGCAAGGGGCGCAGGCCGGTCAAATCCCGCTTGGTCAGATAGCCGTAGGCGGCCAGGGCGCCGAAGTACACGGCCGTGATGCCGAACACCAGCAGCATGGTGCCCCAATCGTAGGCCAGCAGCAGCACCGAGAAGGTGATGCCGTTGAGGATGGCATACAAAAAGAACATGCCGCGGGCGGCGCCCACGCTCAGCTTGTGCAGCCGGGCCGAGAGCACCAGCACCACCACCAGTTCCACGGCCAGCAGCAGGAAGGGCGCGGCGGGCAGATAGAAGAAGTAGATGATGGTGCCCGTGTACACGCCCACCACCGCGGTGAGGAACGTCACCAGCAGGCCCAGGGCCATCCAGCCGAAGGTTTTGGCGGTGTATACGCTCAGGGGCTCGCCGCTGTCCACCACGCCGTAGCCGGGCTCGTTGAACATATTGTCATTCATTAAAAAACACCTCGCTTCGTAAATTCAGCATAGCATATTCAGCGCTTATTTTCAAGAAAAATCGCGCACAGGTCGGCCAGGATATCCTCGGGCAGCATGCCCTGTTGGGACAGGCGCGCCGCGCAGCGGTCCGCCGCCGCGCCGTGCAGCCACACGCCGCACAGCGCCGCGTGCCGTGGGCTGAGGCCCGCCGCGGCCAGGCCGGCGATGATGCCGGCCAGCACATCGCCGCTGCCGCCGCGGGCCAGGCCGGGATTCCCGGTCTCGTTCACCCACACGCGGCCGTCGGGCGCGGCCGTCAGCGTGCGGTGGCCCTTCAGCACCACCACGGCCCCGGTGGCCCGGGCAAAGCCGGCGGCCACGTCGGCCCGGCGCTGCTGTACCTCGGGCACCGTCAGGCCCGCGATGCGCGCCATCTCGCCGGGATGAGGCGTTAAAACCAGCGGCACCCGGACGGCGGTGTGGGCCAGAAGGCCTTCGCAGCCCGGCCCCGCCAGGCTGGAAAGGCCGCCGGCATCCAGCACCACGGGGCCCTGTGCAGCGGCCAGGGCCTGTTTGACGCGGGCGGCTGTTTCGGGGCCGTCCTCCAAGCCGCAGCCGGCCAGCAGCACGGTGCGCGGCGCGGCCAGGGCGGCGGTCACTTCCCGGGGGCCGGCGTCCGGCAGAAAGGTGGCCTCCAGCGCCCGGGGCGCCACGGCGGCGCACACGGGTTCGGGCGCGGCCAGCGTCACCAGGCCCGCGCCGGCCCGCAGCGCGCCGAGAACGCACAGGGCGGCGGCGCCGCGGTATTTTTCACAGCCGCATAAAGCCAGCACCTTGCCGTAAGTGCCCTTGTGGCTCTCCGGCGCGCGGGGCGTCAGCAGGCCGAACACGTTTTTTTTCGTCACGGGCAGCAATTCCATGGGCCGGTTTCCCCCTTATGTGTTATAATGCTAGTATATCACGAAAGGGCGGTGCGTACCACAATATGGATGAAAAATTGGCAAAGGTGCTGGAAAAAGCGGAAAAAATCGTGTTTTTTGGCGGCGCGGGCGTCTCCTGCGAGAGCGACATCCCCGATTTCCGCTCTGCCGACGGGCTGTACAGCCAGCAGTACGCCTATCCGCCGGAGATGATCCTCTCCCATACCTTTTTTATGCGTGAACCGGAGGAATTTTTCCGTTTTTACCGGGCGAAAATGCTGTATCCCGAGGCAAAGCCCAACGCGGCCCATCGGGCGCTGGCCCGCCTGGAAGCCCAAGGCAAACTGACGGGCGTGGTGACGCAGAACATCGACGGCCTGCACCAGGCCGCGGGCAGCAAGCGTGTGTGGGAGCTGCACGGCAGCGTGCACCGCAACCACTGCATGCGGTGCGGCAGGGCCTACGGCCTGGACGCCGTGCTGGAAAGCGAGGGCGTGCCCCGGTGCGTCTGCGGGGGCATCATCAAACCGGACGTGGTGCTGTACGAGGAGAGCCTGGACGGCCGGGTGCTGGACGGCGCCGTGGCGGCCATCCGCGCGGCCGACACCATGCTGGTGGGCGGCACGTCGCTGAACGTGTACCCGGCCGCCGGCCTGCTGCGGTATTTCCGCGGCGGGGAGCTGGTGGTGATCAACAAAACGCCCACTCCGGCGGACGGCACCGCCACCCTGGTGCTGCAGGGGGAGATCGGGAAAATTTTGGGATGAAAAAACGCCGCGGCAAGGCGCGTTGGCGTAAAAAACCATCGGTTTTCGCTGACGGTTTTGGCGTTTGATGCACGCAAAAAGCTCGGTAATCCGTCAGGATTGCCGAGCTTTTTCGCGCACCAATCATCTGAAACCGCCAGGCAAAAACTGCGAAGCACGCCTAAGCCAGCGGCGTTTTTTTACGGGCCGCGCGGGCCGGGGCCAGTGTGAAACCGGTCACCCAGGGGTTCGGCGGCCCCGCCACAGCAGCGCGGCCAGCACCAGGCACAGCAGCACCTGGGCCGCCACGGCCGAAAGCCACACGCCGGTGAGGCCCCACAAAAGGGGCAGCGTCCACAGGCACAGGGGGCTGGCCAGCAGCGGGTCGCCGAAGATCAGCAAATTGCTTTTGCCCGCCTGGCGCGTGGCGTAAAAATAAGAGGCGAACACCCGCACCAGGCCCCAGAAGGGCAGGCTGACGGCGGCGCACACCACGGCGGCGCGGGCGCCGGCGGCCGTGTCCGGCGAGGCGCCGAACAAGGCGGGAATCGCGCCGCGCAGGGCGATGGCCCCGGCGCACAGCGCCAGGGAAAGGGCCAGCACCAGCCGCACGCAGCGCCCCAGCAGCCGGCGCTGGCCGGCGGTGTTGCCGGCGCCGCAGCACATGCTGACGAGGGGCTGCGCGCCCTCGCCCACGCCGGACAAAAGAGGCTGCAGGCTGCCCAGCAGATAGCTCATGATGGCGTAGGTGGCCACGGCCGGGGCGCCGCCCCAGGCCAGGCACTGCCAGTTGAAGAACACCACCAGGATATTGGCCGACAGCGACAGCCCAAAGGGCGACACGCCCACAAAAACCAGTTTGCGCAGCGTGGCCCCGTGGGGGCGCAACTGGCCAAAGCCCATGGGAAGAGCGTGATCCGCGCACAAAAGCAGCAGCTCCAGCCCGCCGCCCAGCGCCTGGGCGGCCACGGTGGCCCAGGCCGCGCCGGCCATGCCCCAGGAAAATACCATGATGAACAGCCAGTCCAGGAAAATGTTGGTCAGCAGGCCCAGCACCATGATGACCATGGCGGCCACAGTGCGTCCGGACGCCCGCAGCAAGGGCGCCAAGCCGCTGTTGAACACCTGTGCGCCGGCCAGCAGGATGATGATGCGGCAGTAGGGCAGGGCCAGGTCCAGCAGGGGGCCCTCGGCGCCCAGCCAGCCCAGGAGGGGGCGGTAACACAGCCACAACAGGCCCATCAGCAGGGCGGTGGCCATGGCCAAAGCGGTGATGGTGTTGCCCCTTGCCCGGGCCGCGCGGGCCGCGTCGCCCGCGCCCAGGGCGCCGGCCAGCAGCACGCTGCCGCCGCTGCCCAGGCCCAGGCCCACGGCCAGCACCACGGCGGGGATGGGCCACAGCAGGTTGATGGCCGCCAGGCCGCTGTCGCCCAATTTCTGGCCGATGAAAAAACCGTCCACGATGATGAAGAAGCCGGTGAGCAGCTGTCCGCCCATGGCCGGCAGCACATAAGTCCAAAAATGCCGCTCAGGATTTTGCGCGTGAGGATGCATGAAAAAACCGTCCTTTCGTTGTAAAGATCAAAGCGTCCTTACAACGTGGGCGAACGGAAGCCCATCGCCCACCAGCGCATGAAATCGGGGCCGTAGGTTTGCATAAGCGCCTCCTTTTCAAGGGAAAAGCGCGGCGGGGCCGCGCTCACTTGCAGTCGATGCCCAGCGTGGGCAGGCCGTTCAGGCGCCAGTTGTGCAAAAAGGCGTCGTCCCCCGCATGGGCCAGGTATTCGTAATAGCCCTGGGCGGCGATCATGGCCGCGTTGTCGCCGCACAGGGGCAGCGCGGGCAGATACAGCTTCGCGCCCAGGCGCCGGGCGCCGGCCTCCAGCCTTTCCCGCAGGGCGCGGTTGGCAGCCACGCCGCCGGCGATGCACACGCGCTTTGCGCCCGTGTCCGCCGCGGCCAGCAGCAGTTTTTCAGCCAATATCTCGGTGATGCGCCACTGAAAGCTGGCGGCCATGCCGGGCACGTCCACGCCGGCGCCCGTCATATTGGCTTTGTTCACGGCGTTCAGCACCGCGGTTTTCAGGCCCGAAAAGCTGACGTTGTATTTGCCCTCCACATGGGGCGTGGGCAGGGGATAGGCTTTTTTGTCGCCGGACAGGGCCGCCTTGCTGACGGCCGGCCCGCCGGGATACCCCAGGCCCAGGGTGCGGGCCACTTTGTCAAAGGCCTCGCCGGCGGCGTCGTCCACCGTGCGCCCCAGCACGCGGAACGTGGTGTAATCCTCCACCTGCACGATATGGCTGTGGCCGCCGCTGGCCACCAGGCACAAAAAGGGCGGCTCCAGGTCCGGATGGGTGAGGTACAGCGCGGCGATGTGCCCCCGCAGATGGTGCACCGGCACCAGGGGCTTGCCGGCGGCAAAGGCCAGGCTTTTGGCAAAGTTCACCCCCACCAGCACCGCGCCGATGAGGCCCGGCGCGTAGGTGACGGCCACGGCGCCGACGTCTTCCAAGGTGCAGCCGGCCTCGTCCAGGGCGCGCTGGGCCACGGCGCTGATATGCTCGATGTGGCGGCGGGAGGCGATCTCCGGCACCACGCCGCCGTACAGGTTCTGCTCCTCGGCCGAGGAGGCGATGCAGTTGGAGACGATGCGGCGGCCGTCGGCCACCAGGGCGGCGCAGGTGTCGTCGCAGCTTGATTCGATTCCCAGGATATACATGGCACAGTCCTTTTTTGTGGATGGGCCGCCTACTCACGGGCGGGCGGCGGTGAAAAACAGGCGCGGAAAACGGAACAGGATGCGCCCGTCCGCGGCAAGGGAATAAAGGGCCCGCAGGCCGGCCAGCACGTCGGCCTCGAAGGCCGCGGCGTCCGCCGGCGAAAGGGGCGCCAGGTAGGGGCGCAGGCCCGTGGCCCGGTACCAGTTCAGCAGGGCTTCGTGGCTGTCCATGGGTTGGTAATACACCGTCTCCCACAGGCGGCAGTTGGGCGTCAGCCGGCCCAACAGGGTAAAATACTCCTCAGGTGAAAGCATATGGAAGGGCCGCGCGGCCGGGATCTTGTCGCGCCAGCGGGGGCTCTGGGCCAATTGGCGCAGCAAAGCGTGCACGGGCTGGGCACTTTGCAGGGGCATCTGCACGGCCAGCACGCCGCCCGGGGCCAGCAGGCCGTACAGGGCGGGCAGCAGGTCCCTGTGTCCCGGCACCCACTGCAGGCAGGCGTTGGAGAACACCACGTCCCAGCCGCCGCCCAGGGTCTCCAGCTGGGCGCAGACATCGCACACCGCGAAGCGCAGCGCGGGATGGGCCGCCCGGGCCTCGTCCACCATGGCGGGGGATGAATCCACGCCCGTCACCTGGGCGCCGGGGAAGCGGGCGGCCAACACGGCCGTGGAATTGCCCGGCCCGCAGCCGATATCCAGCGCGCGGGCCGCCCGTTCCAGGGGGACGGCGGCGGCCAGCTCCACGGCCGGGCGGGTGCGCTCGGCGGAGAATTTTAAGTACAGGGAAGGGTCCCAGTCGGCCATGGGCTCACAGCTCCTTTTTCATCAGCACCGCGTCTTCGCGCGGGGCGCTGTAAAAATTGCGGCGCAGGCCGGCCTCGGCGAAACCCAGCCCCGCGTACAGCGCCCGGGGGGGGGGGGGGGCGCCGCGGGCCGGGCAATAGGACCCGGGCGCGGCCGCCGGGCGGGCAGCGGGGCGGGCGGGG
>CAJMEU010000050.1 GCA_905212515.1 uncultured Oscillospiraceae bacterium
GTAATCTAAAAACTCCGCCACAACCGGGCCCCCGCCTCACTCGCCTGGTTCCCAAAAAAAAAAAACCCCGCGGGCGGGGGCTCAGCGGCCGGGCCCCCGGCCCCGGTGCTTTGTCTGCGTTTTGTCCGCACTTTACGCCTGTGCGGCGCTGGGCGCAGGCTCTCCCTCGGCCTGCCGCCATTTGCGGGAGGCGTTGAGGCAGTAGAAAATACCGATCATGGACAGCAGCATCACCACCACGCAAATGGGCCAGATGAGGTCGTTGCTGCCCGTGAGGTCGAACAGCAGCGACACCAGATAGGTGCCCACGATGCCGCCGAAGCGGTTGACGGACAGCACCCAGCCGTAAATGCTGCCGTAGTCCTTGGTGCCGAAGATGGTGGAAGTCCACAGCGGGGTCATAATGGAGGTGACGCCGCTGGCAAAGCCCCACAGCACCAGCGCCACGCCCAGCGCGACGATGTTGCGCGCGAAGGTAAAGCACAGGAAGGTGACGATCCCAGTGACAAACACGAGGGCAGAGGAGGTTTTCAGCTTCAGCTTGTCAAAGGAAAAGCCCAGCAGCACCTTGCCCACCAGAGATACCACGCTGTTGACGGCAATGGCCGTGGCCGCCGCTGCGGGCGTGTAGCCGATGTCCGTGAGATAGGCGGACAGCTGCAGCGCGGCGCCGGTGACGAAGGTGACGGAAAAGGTGATGAACAGCAGTACATAAACCGCCGGGGTGGAGCGCGCCTGTTTCAGCGTCAGGCCCGTGCTCTCGCCCTGTTTGCCGCCCTGGGGCTGCCCGGCGCCCATCTGTTTGTTAAGGCCCAAGGGCTGCAGCCCTTTTTCCTTGGGCGTGGCGCGCACGATCAGCAGCACCAGCGGGATCATCACCACGGCGATGATCAGCGCCGAGACACGGTCGGCCGTCTGCCAGCCCATGTTGGTGATGATGCTCTGCAGCAGGGGATTGAAGATGGCGCTGCCCGCGCTGATGCCCAGCGACGCCGTGCTGACGGCAAAGCCGCGGCTTTTGCCGAACCACGCGGTGAGCAGGATGGTGTTGGGCAGCACGGTGTTGCCGGTCAAAAACACGCCTCGCACAAAGCCCAGCAGGGCCATGGGGATGGCGCCGGGCATCATGGGCCGCAGGAAAACGCAGGTGGCGGTCATCAATGTGCAAAATGCCAGCAGTTTGCGCATGTCATACTTGCGGTACAGCTTGCCCCAAATGGGGGCCGAGACCACCGCGCCCAGCGAGGCGGCGACTGTCTGCAGGGCAAAAACGCTGCGCGGGATGTTCAGCGCCTCAGAGATCGGCTTGGTGAACAGGCCGCCGGTCTGGAAATTGAGGGCGTGGGTTGTCATGTTCATCAGGAAGCAGACGACCAGGATCCACCAGGCATAGTGGATTTTGGGTTGTTTTACGGTTTCCATCATCATTCCTCCTTATTATCTTGCAGCCATCTTGTCGCCACGCAGGCGTAAGCGGCCGCGCCCAACGGCATGCAGCTCTCATCATACCGCACTTTTGGATGATGCTGCCCAAACTCCACCCCCTTTTCCACGGTGGCCCCCAGAATGGCATAGCTGGTGGGCACGCACTTGGCCACGAAGGCAAAGTCCTCGGAAGCGGTGGCCGGTTTTCTCAAATTGATCGCCACATCCCTGCCGACCATCTCGTTGATATAGGTCTTGGCGGCGGCGGCGAGGGCGGGGTCGCACATCAGGGGGATCGAGTAATTATCCTCGTACTTGATGGTCGCTGTGGCGCGGAAGGCCTGCGAGATCTGGGTGGTGATCTCAGCAAGGCGCTTTTTCATCATCTCCTGGATCTCCGCGTTGTGGGTGCGGATGGTGCCCTTCATCTCCACAAAATCCGGGATCACGTTAAAGGTGGAACCGCCGTGGATGGAGCCAATGGTAAGTACGCCCGTCTCGCCCGAGGGGACTTCGCGGGCCTGCAGCTCCTGCAGGGCAATGTGGATGTGGCACGCGGCGTTGATGGGGTCCACGCCCTCGTGGGGTCGGGCGCCGTGGCCGCCTCGGCCCTGGATGCGGATGGTGAAGGAGTCGCCCGAAGCGGCCAGCGGGCCCTGGAACGCCAGCAGCGCACCGCAGGGCAGCTGCGCGTTGACGTGGATGGCAAAAGCGGCGTCCACCTTGGGGGCTTCCAACACGCCTTTCTCCATCATCTCCAAAGCGCCCTCGCCGGTTTCCTCACCGGGCTGGAACATCAGCTTGACGGTGCCCTCCAGCCGGTCCTCGTTTTCCTTGAGGATCTGGGCCGCGCCCAGCAGCATGGCCGTGTGCAGGTCGTGCCCGCAGCAGTGCGCCACGCCAGGCACCTCGGACGCAAATTCCAGCCCGCTTTCCTCCTGCATGGGCAGTGCGTCCATGTCGGCGCGCAGCAGAATGGTCTTGCCCGGCTTGCCCACAGTGGCCACCAGGCCGCACCGGCCCATCTCCTGCGGCTGGTAGCCCATCTCCTCCAGTTTGCCGCGTACAAAGGCGGCGGTGGTTTCCAAATTCATCCCAAGTTCCGGATGATGGTGGATTATTCTGCGGTTTTGGATTATAATGGGTGCAAGCTCTTTTGCTCTGATAAGATAATCGTGCATTTCATTCGCCTCTTTCACAATATTTTTTAAAGTGTTTAATAAATAATATAATTTGTTTTCCTCATTTGTCAATGCGTTGGGCGCATTTTTGCTGTTCTACACAAGGAATCATTTTTTCTTCGTGCATTTTACACAAACAATAACGCTGCTTCGTGCGGCACCCAAGGAGGACCCGTCGATGCCACCACGTATTTTGTTGATCGCCGGCACAGAGCTGTGCACCTATTTGCAAGAGAATATCCGCACGCTGGACTTGGATGCGGAGATCACCTTTCAGGAATACAAAACCATGGAAAGCCTGCCCGCGCTGTACAGGGAAAAGGCCCCAGGGTATGACGGCGTGTGCGTCACCGGCTTTTTTGCCCAGGAGGTGATCCTGCGCACCCGCACGGATCATCTTCCCATCCGCAGCATCGCGGCGAAGTCCGTGGAATATTATAAGGAGTTTTTCCGCCTGCTGAATGCTGACCGGCAGATGGATTTCTCCCGTGTGGTGCTGGATTCCGACCTGTGGCGCCAGCCCGCCCAGGAGGGCGGCGTGCTGGCTCATTTCCGGGAACAAGGCCTGGAGCGCCGGCGGATGGAGCTGGTGAAATCCCTCAGCCTGGAACAGATCATTGCGGCCGACGGCATCGTGTTCGCGCGGGCCCAACAGTTATATACCGCGGGCAAGATCGACCTTTTGATCTGCCGCTTCAGTTCCGTGCTGCCCCTGCTGCAAGAGGCCGGCATCCCCCATTCTTTTGTTTACCCCGGCGTGGAAAACATCGAAAACACGCTGAATTTGCTGTGCAACGACATCAAGCTTCAGAAGAAAAGCAGTGCCCTGCCCGCCGTGATCTTTATTGCGTCCCCTTCGCTGCCGCAGAACGGCGCGTTTGAGATCAGCGAGGACAGCGTGGAGATGCAGAAGGGCCTGCTGGAGTTCACGCACCAGCAGGAGCTGGACCTGATGATCCAGAAGGCGGTGGGCGGCTACGAAGCGTTTACCACCCAGCACGCCGTCCAGTCCATCACGCAGGATTTCACCACCTGCCAGCTGCAGCGCTATCTGTACAGCCGCACGGGCATGCAGATCTACGTGGGCTACGGCATTGGCCGGACCCTGCTGCAGGCGCGCGCCAACGCCCTGCAGGCGTGCCAGCTGGCCGCCGCGGCGAGCAAAAGCTATGTGGTCGACGAGAATGGCGGCGTCATCGGCCCATTGGACTCAAACGCGACGCTGCGTGTGGAAGGCGGGGCCCGGCCCTCGGTGCTGGCGGCCGCCCAAAGCTCGGGCCTGTCCGTCTCCACCATCCAGCGCATCCTCTCCGTCACCGAGCTTCTGGGCACGCGGGAGCTCACCTCCCAGCAGTTGGCGCAGGCCATGCAAATGACGGTCGCCAATGCCAACCGGTTCCTGAACGCGCTGAAAAAGGGCGGCTGTGCCGAGATCGTCTCGGAAAAGCGCCCCCTCACCAAAGGGCGCCCCAGCAAAGTGTATCGCATCTCCATCGATTGAACTGGGCGAATTGTACAAAGCAAAAGCAAAATTTCTGTAATTATAGATATATTTATTAAAGTGTTTAAAAAATAGTTTCTTATTTCTGCCTTTTCTGCTATAATGAGAAAAACGATCGTGAAAGGCAGGAGAGATCTGGATGCACGAAGCAAACAAGGCGGCGGTGTGTGAACCGGGAGAAAGCGAAAGGCTGTCGGCGGGCGATATCCTTTCCTATGGTATGGGCGGCATCACCGCCACCATGACCAATCAGTTCAAGCTGCAGTTCCACATGAACTTTTTAAGCGACGTTGCCCACATGCCCATCGGGATCGTGGGTGTCTGGTCCATGATCCTCACGCTGTGGGACGCGGTGAACGACCCATTGATGGGCCGTTTGGCCGACAGGACGAATACGCGCCGCTTTGGCAAGTACCGCCCCCATATGATGATGGGCTCGGTGCTGCTGGCCATCACCATTTTCTGTATGTTCTCCGTCCCGGGCTTGTCCACCGGGGGCAAACTGGTGTATTACATTGTGTTCCTGGCGCTTTTCTCCACCTTCGGCACCCAGTTTGCCGTGCCCTGGCAGGCGCTGAACAGCGTGATGTCGCAGGATTCGCATCAGCGCAACCTGCTGCTCACCTCCCGGCAGCTGATCGGCGCCTTCTCCGCCTCCGCCATCGGCCTGTTCACCATGCCGGTGGTCTACAGCTTCGCAGACCGCCGCCGCGGCTGGCAGGTGGCCGCCGCCATCGTGTGTGTGGCCACCGTGGCCTGCGGGCTGCTGTCGGCCCACGGGGCGAAAAAGAAGGATTATTACAATTCCATCCCCTCGCCCAAACATGTCAAAATAAAAGGCCAGTTGGCGCTCATTTTTAAAAACCGGGCGCTGGTCATTGCCAGCCTGCTGCTGGGCGCCGTGTATCTCGCCATCTCCATCAACTCGGTGGTCAGCGTGTATTATCTGGAGCACGTGGTGAAAAACGTCGGCCTGCAGCCCATCATCTCCCTCATAAACATCGTCGCGGGCTTTGTGTTTGTGCCGTTCCTGCCGGCCTTGCTCAAGCGCTTCGGCAAGCTGCCGGTGCTGCTCGGCGGTATGGGCTTCTACGCGCTGGCGGCGCTTTGGCTGATGTTCCTGGGGGCAAGCGCCACGCCCATGCAGATTTTTGTGATGAGCGCGCTGAAGATCACCGGCATCACCTGCGCCAATGTTTGCTGCTTTGCCCTGATCCCCGACTGCACCGATTACGCCGAGCTTCACTTCGGCTCCGTCCAGCCCGGCTTTATCAGCGCCATGAGCACCTTTGTGCGGCAGTTCTGCGGGTCCTTTTCCACGCTGATCGTGGGCGCCCTGCTGCAGTGGGTGGGCTACTCCGCGGGCACGGCGGCCTCTCCCGCCGTGGTGAAGATGATCCTTGCCATCAACACGGTCCTGCCGCTGGTGTTGACGGTGCTGGTGGTCATCCTGGTAAAACTCTATCCCATCACGCGTGCTTATGCGGCCGAAATGCAGCAGCAGCTGCGGCGCCAGCGCGCGCAGAGGTGAAGCAAAAAGGGGAAAATAATGATCCGGCGGTGTATTGAGATCACATACACCGCCGGATTATGTTATAATAGAAAAGGGACGCCGCAAGCGCCGCGTCCGGGAAGTTGATTTTACATGCGGAGGTCGAACCATGAACCCCAGAATCGCTTTTTTTGCGTCGGATTATACGGCGGATTATTTCCGCGCCGTTTGCAAAGAACTGGAAGACCAGTGCCGGATCACCGTGCTGGAATACGATACCATGGCCCAGCTTCCCGCGCTGCTGCGCCAGGCGTACGGCGAGTACGACGGCTTTTGCACCGTGGGCAGGCTGAGTCTGCGTCTGCTGTGTGCGGACCAGGAGCTGGCGAAGCCCGTCATGGCCGTCACCACCGAGCTGGTGGACTACTATAAAAATTTTTTCGCCCTGCTGAATGCTCAGCGCGACATCGATTTTTCCCGCGTCCTGCTGGATCACGCCCTTCTGCAGCCGCAGCGGGTTTTTTCCGTGGCGGATTTTTGCAGCAATCCGGAATCCTTCGAGCAGCTCCGGGACCGCGAGGTGAGAAAAATCGCCCTGGAGGACATCGGCGCCATCGAGGGGCGCGTCTCCCAGCGCGCCCGGCAGATGTGGGCGCAGGGGGCGTTCGATATCCTGGTGTGCCGCTATGGCGCCGTGGCCAAAGCGATGGAGGCGGCAGGCATCCCTTGCTCCTTTGTCTATCCCGACCAGGAGCAGGTGCGCAAGTCCCTCGAAATGCTGATCACCGCCGTGGAGATGCGCAGCATCGAGAGCGGGATGCCCGCGGTGGTCTATGTGTCCGCGGCGCAGTTCAGCACGATCGAACTGCAAAATGTAAACCGCTATCAGGTGGAGGCGGAAAAGGCCCTGCTGGATTTCAACCGTCGCTATATGGCGAACTTTGTCATGCAGTATACGGCCAGCGGCTACGAGATACTCACCTCGCGCAATATCGTGGAGAAAATCACCGACGGCCTGCGCGTGTGCCGCCTGGCACCCCTGGTGCCCGGCGACGCCTGCGTGGGCTACGGCATGGGCGCCAATCTTCTGCTCGCCAAATCCAACGCGCTGGCGGCGCTCAGGAAGGCCGCGCAGAGCAAGGCGAGCTGTGTGGTGAAAGAGGACGGCGCCTGCGTCACACTGGCCGCCGCCGGGCCCCAGGATGCGGAGCCCACATATACGCCGGCCCAGGCCCAGGCGGCCCGGGCCTCGGGCCTGTCACTCAACACCGTGCTGCGCATCGCCGACGCCGCCGGCGCCCTGGGCACCTGCGAGATGACCAGCCGGGAATTGGCGGACGCTTTGCAGGTGACGATCGCCAACGCCAATCATTTCCTCAACCGGCTGGCGCAAAATGGGTTTGCCGAGATCCTGCCGCAGAAAAAGCGGTCCGGCAAAGGCAAGCCCAGCACAGTGTATCGGGTAAAGCTCTGACAAAGGCCGCGCGGCGGCGCATTTCATCTTTTTTGGGCGCAATTCCAGCCTCAAAAAAGGGGCGGATGCCTTGCAATATTGTAAAAATCCTTTACAATATATAATAGAAGAAAAGAGGTGAGGGGCATGGCGGGGAAAAAACGGCCGGGCTTTACGCTGATCGAGCTGATCGTGGTGCTGGTCATCATGGCGGTTTTGGCCGCCGCGGCCATCCCCCGCCTGATGGGATACATCGATACCAGCAAAGCGACGCTGTGCGCCACCAACAAGGCGGAACTGCTGCGCATGCTGAAGGCGGATGAGGTGGCCCGGGGACAGGGCAAAAAATTGGAGACCGATCAATTGCAGGCTTTGTTTGCCCAGCTTCTCACCCAGGAAGAGGACCTGCGCTGTACGGCCGGCGGTACGTACACGGTCAGCCGCGGTACCGACGCCGCCATCGTCGTCAACTGTTCCAAGCATGACGATACTTATGGCTTCAACATGGGCCAGGTCATCCAGGACATCGGCTCCGCAAAGCCGGGCACTCTGCCGAAGGTCCCTGTCGATTCCACGGCGATCAACACGCAGAATTTGCCGATCGTGGCGCAGGCGCTGAAGGACATGGGCTTCAATATGGACGCCCAAGGGGTCAAAACCTGGGCCTACAAGCCCCACGCGGACGGCAAAAACAATTATGTGTACTGGACGACCGAGGCCATCACCCTGGAGGACGTGAAAGAGAATAATGTCGTCCAGCTGAATAATTACAATTCCGCGAAAAAGACCTACACCGCGGGCTATGTGAGGCTGGTGGAGAAGAAGGAGGGGGGCACCCCTTACCCGTCGATCACCGACAGTGACGGCCTGGCTGATTTTTATGAGTATAAGAAGATCAAGCAAACCGACGAAACCAAAGCCAGCTTTGATAAGACCTACGCGATCTTCCTGAAAATGACCCCGGCAAAGACAAAAACCCCGGGCGATCCATAAAAGGTGGTGAACATCGTGAAACGCTGCATTGCGGCAGCCGGAATAGAAGAAAAAACAGAACAAATCAGGAGGAGATCCTATGTCTATTCCGGCAGAAAAGCTATATCCGCGCACGGGTGACAAACAGACTGTTTACCTGCGCGCCGCAGTCAAAGGCCCCAATATCTCTGTGGGCCCTTACACGATGTACAACGATTTCGTCGATGACCCGGCCGATTTTGAAAAGAACAACGTGCTTTATCACTATCCCATCAACCACGACCGCCTGTCCATCGGGAAATTCTGTTCCATAGCCTGTGGGGCAAAGTTCCTCTTCACCAGCGCAAACCACGCGATGCAGTCCCTTTCCACCTATCCTTTTCCCTTGTTTTTTGAGGAATGGGGCACGCCCGTTTCCCAAGTGCCCGAAGCCTGGGACAACCGGGGCGATATCGTGGTGGGCAATGATGTGTGGATCGGCTATGAGGCGGTGATCCTCTCCGGCGTCCACATCGGCGATGGGGCCATCGTCGGCGCGCGCGCCGTCGTCACCAGGGACGTGGCGCCTTTCACCATCGTGGGGGGCGTGCCGGCCCGGCCTATCCGCAAGCGCTTTGACGAAAAGACGATCCGGCAGCTGGAGGCCCTGCGCTGGTGGGACCTGCCGCCGCGGCGGCTCAAGAAGCTTTTGCCCATTTTGCGGGGCGGGGACGCCGGGGCTTTGGCCGCGGCCCTGGAACAGATGCAATAAAAAAGGCGGGCGCCCAAAGGGTAGCACTCATAAGGAAGTAATTTAGTAATTGCAGGGCGGCATGGTCAAAAGCTATGCCGTTCTGCTTTTTCTTTGCCGTTCAATAGATTATACCGCCGATTTTGTATGTAACCGTTTTGCTTAGCGGATTGCCCCTTTGTGGCAGTAAATTATTGTGTGCCATTTCTCGTTTCTGTTCTATTCCATTTCCGTCCTTTCCTCGTTTCGTAATGTAATATGTGGCTGATACCAAAGGAGGCAGAAAAGCCAAAAGACAAGAGGCTAAAAAGTCGTAACAAGTAATATTCCACTCATATTCGCCCTATAAGGGATGTAATTTGAACAACCAAAATTGTATGCTGATAGTGTAAAAAAGTTTGGGGGTATTCATTATGAACCAAATTGCAATAGGTAATTTCATTACAAAAAAACGAAAAGAACAAAACCTAACCCAAGCGCAACTTGCTGAACGATTAGGTGTTTCAAACAAAACAATTTCAAAATGGGAAACAGGAAAGTGTATGCCAGATTATTTAATCGTTGAGCTGTTGTGCAAGGAACTGAACATCACACTTGCAGAATTGATGAACGGCGAAGAAGATGAAAAAAGCATACACACTTACGATAATGAGCAGATTGTAACTATGCTCAAAGATATGAAGAAGTTAAAGAACACCAAAATGATGTTGATAGGATTTGTCCTAATCATTACGGGAATTGTGATGCTTGTACTTTCGCAGATATTCGGGGGGACTGATCTTCAAGATTTTCTTTCTGGATTTATGATAATAGTATCTATTTTCAATATGCTTTCAGGTGTCTTCCTTCTCGGCCGCTGGATGGCGAATAACAAGGAGAATTGAGGTGCATCTATGAGCAAGAAAAGAATATTGTACTTTATTGGAATTGCATTGGCGGTAATTGGGCTTGTATGCTTTGCAATTTGCATATTTCAAGAGGGTGATAACCAGCTGCTATTTAACTTGGGGATACTGTGTAATTCTATTGCTTTTTTGATTTCCTGCATAGCAAGGAAAAAGAGGAAACGATAGAGTTATTAAGTTCAAAACCATCTAATCCAATGACTTCATCAAATAGTTGCTTTTAGGGTAGGAATGTTACGCAGTAGAGGGAGAAATCCCCTTGATTTATGCGGCTTTTAGAGTATGAAAATTACATAGCCGATATTTTATCTGTAAACCCTCAAAAACGGCGTTTTAGTGCGAAACAAAAAGCAGAGAGCCGACCACTTGTGAAAGTGATTAACTCTCTGCTTTGTTGCATCTGTTTGTCAGCCGTTAAATTAGTGCGTTTCCAAAACTTCCTTATCGGCGTTCATCTAATGGCGCCCGCCCTTTGCTCTTTATGAAACGGTCGCTTACCGCTGCACACGGCCGGAACCGTCGCCGCCGGCCAGCTTTTCCACTTCGGCAACACTCACGAAGTTGTAGTCGCCCTCGATGGAGTGCTTCAGCGCCGAAGCGGCCACCGCGAACTCCACGGCCTCCTGGGTGCCTTTGCCGTCCAGCAGGGCGTAGATCAGGCCGCCGCCGAAGGAATCGCCGCCGCCGATGCGGTCGATGATATGCAGATGGTACAGCTTGGAGAAGCAGTACTCGTCGCCGGCTGCGTCGTACAGCATGGCGCTCCAGTCGTTGTCAAAAGCGGATTTGCTCTCGCGCAGGGTGATGGCCACCTTCTCGAAGCCGAATTTGTCCGCCAACTGCTTGGCCACGCTCTTGTAGCCTTCCTTATTCAGTGCGCCGGCGGTGATGTCCGTGGCTTCCGCCTCAATGCCGAACACGTCCTTGGCGTCCTCCTCGTTGGAGATGCACACGTCCACATACTGGCACAGCTCGGTCATGGCGGCGCGGGCTTCGGCGCGGGTCCACAGTTTGCCGCGGTAGTTCAAATCGCAGCTGATCTTCACGCCCTTGGCCTTGGCGGCCTTGCAGGCCTCTTTGCAGATCTCCACCACATTGGCGCCCAGCGCCGGCGTGATGCCGGTAAAATGGAACCAGGACGCGCCCTCGAAGATGGCGTCCCAATCGAAATCGGCCGTAGTGGCCTCGGCGATGGCCGAGTGCGCGCGGTCGTAAATGCACACGCTGGGCCGCTGGGCGGCGCCTTTTTCGTTGAAATAAATGCCCACGCGGTCGCCGCCGCGGGTGATGTCGTCGGTGTTCACGCCATAGCGGCGCAGGCTGTTCACCGCCATTTGGCCGATGGCATGGGCGGGCAGCTTGGTCACGTAGTGGGCGTCCAGGCCGTAATTGGCCAGGCTCACCGCCACGTTGGCCTCACCGCCGCCGAAGGTGGCCTCGAAGGAGTCCGTCTGCACGAAGCGCAGGTAGTCGTAGGGCTGCAGACGCAGCATCAATTCGCCGAAGGTCACAACTTTTTTACTCATTGCTTTTTTCTCTCCTTTTTGCTTTTACAGGCTGCCGTCAGCCGCCCAGATTCTCAATAAACTGGGCCGCCTTTTGCGCGCCGTATGCCTTGTAAGTGCCGCCGCACAGGTGTCCCAGCGCCTCTTCGCGCAGCTCCCGCCAGCTCTCGGCCTCATGCCGCACCAGGATTGGATAATACCACACGCCGTTTGTATCGGCCGCCGCCTTATCTCCGGGCGCGTCCCCCACCATCAGCACATGGTCCGGTGCGTAGCCTTTTTTCAGCAGCTCGCCGATGCAGTGTGCCTTGCTGCCCGCGTCCTGCGCCAGCACGATGTCCACCTGCTCCAGCAGGCCGTGGGCGCGCCATTCCTCTTCCACCGCATCCCGGTTCGCGCTGGACACAATGGCCACATCCGCCGCCCCGTGGGCCGCCGCGATGCCCTCGGCCACGCCGGGAAAAGGCTGCTTGTCCGCCTCGGGCAGTTGGGCGATGGCCGCGTTCACCGCCCGGGACCAGCGCAGTGCCTTGGCAAGGCACACGCTGCCCGTCTCGTTCACCGCGCGCTGCAGGGCGTCGTTGGAAAGTTCCTTGGCCTCCCGGGCCCAGCGGGCCAACTGCTCCACGCCCTCGATGGGCGTGTACTGCCCGTCCACTTCCGTCAGCGCCATGGCCAGGCCCTTGAAGCGGTTGACGCCCCGCGTCATGGTGTACAGGTTGATGTCGTTCCAGCGCGCCAAAATCGGCTCGCGCCAGTCCTCCAGCCCCCACTCGGCCACCAGGCAGGGGCCGAAGCAGCGGATGTGTTTCACGTCCATGGTATCCATGGCGCACCCATCCGAATCGATGCACACCAAATAGTCTTTTTTCTTTTGGAATGAATGAAATGGATCACACATCGTGGAAACTCCTTACTACATCATTATTATAATCGGTTTTCAGCAAAAGTCAAAATAAAAGAGCTGAGTTTGTCCCAAACCAGCACCGTCCCGGGGCGGGGAACGCTCCGGGATGGCTGAAAGGGGATTTATCCGTTTTGGGATTCGCGGCGCTCCTTGAGGATGGCCACGTTCTTCGCCACCTCTTTTTTGCCCAGGGGATACAGGAGGATCAGCAGCACCAGCACGATGATATAAGCCAGCGCGGGCGCGCCGGTGACGATGTTGTAGATGCCGTCCACGGTGCTTTGGCTCTGCACCGCCGGGGGCTGGCCGGCAGCCGAGCTGATATAGCCGATGGCGCCCAGGGCGAAGCCGCCGATGCCGCCGGCCAGGGCCTGGCCCAGCTTGCGGCTGAAGGAGTAGATGGCGTACACGGTGCCGTCGTCGCGGCTGCCGGTCCGCACTTCCTGGTAGTCGATGATGTCGGTGATGAAGGCCCAGATCACCATGTTGAAGAAGCCCATGCCCACGGAGCCCACCAGCATCAGCACGATGTACACCCAGGGATTGGTGGTGTGCAGCAGGAACAGCGCGCCGTAGCCCAGCACGGCCACGCCCACGCCCACGATGGAGCATTCCTTTTTGCCGAATTTATCGGACAGAATGCGGGCGATGGGGGCCATGATCAGCATGGGGATGAAGCTGGCCAGGCTGGTGACGCTCATCAGCGCGGCGCTTTTGAAGTAATCGGTGAAGAGGTACACGTTCATGCTCTGGGTCAGCAGCTGGGCCAGCAGCATAGTCAGGGCCGCGCAGATGATGGCGATGAGGGCGCGGTTTTTCAGAAGGGCTTTCACCAGGGTGAAGAAGCCGGCGCCCTGTTCTTTTTTCTTGGTGGGCAGCTGCACGCGTTCAGTGGTCAGCTTGTAGCACAGGATATACGCCACCATGGCCAGAATGCCGAAGATGACGGCGGCCAGCAGAAAACGCTCGGGGATGACCACCTGGGCGCCGGTCTCCGTGGTGCGGAACAGGATCAGCGGGCTGATGAGCATGATGGGGATGGCCGCGATCATGGCGCCGATGCTGCGGAAGGTGGAAAGGCTGGTGCGTTCGCCCGGGTCGGCGGTGATGACGGAAGCCATGGAGCCGTAGGGGATGTTGGCTGCCGTGTAGCACACGCTGCCCCACAGGATGTAAGTGACGAACATATACACCACTTTCATGCCATAGGGGAAATTGGCAGCCGGGTACAGGTACATCAGCACGTTGATGATGAACAGGGGAATGGCCATGCGCTTCAGCCAGGGGCGGAAGCGGCCGTCCTTGGACGGGGGCAGGGTGTCCACCAAGCGGCCCATGCCCACGTCGGTAAAGGCGTCCACGCAGCGGGCGGTCAGGAACAGCACGCCCACCAGGTAGGGGGTGACGCCCAGCACGTCGGTGTAGAATTTCGTCAGATAGCTGGAGGCAAAGATAAAGGTGAAGTCGTTTGCTAAGTCGCCGCAAAGGTAACCTAGTTTGTCGCGCATCCCGAATGGGCGCACGGCGGCGGTCTTGTCTGTCATGATAAACGCTCCTTTTTGCATTGATGATTTCAAAAAACGCAGGCGCCGTGGGCGCCTGCGCTCACACCCGGATTACTTTCTGATCTTGGTCAGAATATTGTTCACATAGGCCTTGGCCTCGGCAGGCACTTTTTTGCCCATCATTTTCATCAGGTCTTCCAGCTTCATGGCGCGTACCATTTTCAGCATGCCGCCCATGCTTTTGCCCATGTTCATGCCCATGCTGCCGGCCATTTTGCCCATCAGTTCCTGGATCACTTTGCCGGCCTCGGGGTGGTCCATCAGGTCGCCCAGCTTGTCGCGGATGGAGAAGAAGCCCTCGGGGAACTCCAGCGCCACCGCCTGGCCCAGCTCGTCGAACCAGTTGCCGGCCTCGCCCTGCTCCTGGGGCAGCACGTAGCTTTGGTTCGGCTCGGCCACGCCGTTCAGGGTGATGCTGTCCTCCGGCGCGCCGTCAGCTTTGGCCGTCACGGTGTTGGCGCCCTCGGCCAGGGGCACGTCCCGGAACACACAGGCGTGGTCCGCGGCCTGGGCCGTACCCACCTCGGCGCCGTTCACCAGCAGCGTCACGCTGGGGCAGTTGGTGTACACGGTCACGTCGCGCTGGCCCGGCGCGCGGTCGGCAAAGCGGGCGCCGCACACGTGCACCATGGGCTCGCACGTCCAGTAAGCTTTGTAAATGAAGAAGCTGTCCTTCTTGGTCTGGCGGTCATAGGTCACCAGGCCCTTGTTGTTGCGGCCCTGGCAGCCGCCCTCGTCGCGGGCGTCGGCGGCAAAGTCGAACATGTTCCACACGTGGGTGCTCCACAGATAGGGGCGGGTGGCGAAGGTTTTCAGCATCTCATGATGGTAATAGGCCTGGTATTCCTCGGTGTAGTCGTGGTTTTCGGGCTTGGCGGAATGCCAGGTCAGAATGGCCTCGGCGCCGTACTCGGACACACCCAGGGGCCGGTCGGGGTTTTTCTGGTGGAACTCATCCAGCCAGGGGCCGTTCTCCGCCACGTCGCCGGCGTACCAGCCGAAGTAGTGGTTGTAGCTCAGCACGTCGGTGATGTACACGTGCTCAGAATCCATGGGCACCATGGATACCTGGGCCATGGTGGTCAGGCGGCTGGGATCCAGCTTTTTCACCAGGGCGTTCAATTCGCACAAATTGCGGTACAGCGGCTCGGTCTCGCCGCCGATGGTGATCTCGTTGGAAATACCCCAGAAGAAGATGGAGGGATGGTTGTAGTTCTGGGCCACCAGCTCGGTCATCTGGGACAGGGTGTTCTCCTTGGCGTCCTCGCCCTCGCGGAACAGGCTGATAAAGGGGATCTCCGCCCACAGCACCATGCCGGCGGCGTCGCAGATGTCATAGAAGTGCTGGGCGTGCTCGTAGTGTGACACGCGGATGGTGGTGGCGCCCACTTCTTTGATCAGCGCCAGGTCCTGCTCGTGGTCGGCGTCGCTGATGGCCCAGCCTTTGTCCAGCCGGTCCTGATGGCGGGAAACGCCGTGCAGGGGATAGCTTTTGCCGTTCAGGTAGAAGCCGCGCTCCGGGTCCACGTGGAAGCCGCGGTAGCCGTACTGCACGCACACGGCGTCACATACGGCGCCGTCCTTTTCCAGGCGCAGTTCGGCGGTGTACAGGTAAGGGTCGGCCAGGCCGTTCCACAAATGGGGGTTTTCCACATCGAAAATCAGCACGGTGTGGCCTTCGGCGGGGGCCTGCTCGGTGGTCACAACGGCGCCGTCCGCATCCTTCAGCTCGCACACCACGGTGCAGCCCTCAGCGTTCACCGGGAAGGCGTCGACGCGCGTTTTGCCCGCCGCGTGGGGCGTCACGAACACGCCGCTGGTGCCGTTTTTCAGCAGATCGAAGTGGGCGGGCTCGGCCTCGATGAAGCTGACGTTGCGGTACAGGCCGCCGTAGAAGGTGAAGTCGGCCTGTTGGGGATACACGTCGCACTCCTCGTTGGTCACATCCACCACCAGCTCATTGCCCTCGGCCTTCATGGCGCCGGTCAGCTCAAAGCGGAAGGTGGAGAAGCCGCCCTTGTGGGTGCCCAGCTCGGTGCCGTTGCAGCTCACGGTGGCCACGTGGTTGGCGGCCTCGAACTGGATATACTGCCGCTTGCCGGCCGTGGGGGCGGGTAGGGCGATCTTATACGTGGCGTGGCCGCGCCAGTAGTCGCTTCCGCCGTCCTGGCCGTCCAGGGCGTTCCAGGTGTGGGGCAGCGCCACCTGGGCAAAGTCTTCGCCGCTTTTGGCGAACAGGGCGGTTTTCAAAATAGTCTGTGTGCGCATTGTTTGTTCATCCTTCCTTCTCTCAGTCTGCTTTTTCTCCAATATCGCACCGCCGCCCGCCGGGCGGGGCCCCGCGGGCCCCGCGGGCGCACACAAAAATGTGTGCCCCAAGCCGCCGAACGCAACCCACCGGTCGGTGGCCTCCAAAGCGCGCTCCGCGCACCGTTTTTCCACCAGGGCGTCCAGGGTGTCCTCGTTGGCGTCGTAGGCGTTGATGTAGGTGCGCGCCTGGGGCACATCCGCCAGCAGGAAGGGGTGGCTCACGCTGGCCACCACCACCGGCAGCTCGTGCACATACCAGGGAATCTCGCCGCCGCCCTTGCTCATGGCCCAGGCCACGCGCTCGGCGGTCTGGCCCGTGCCGTTCACCTCGCCCAGCGTCAGCACCAGGTCCTGCTGGGCCACGAAATCGGCAATGGGCGTTTTGCCGGCAAAGTAGGTCATCAGCGCCTGCATCATGCCGGCGCCCGCGTCCGGCGCTTCGCCCTTGGCGGCGGCTTCGGCGGCTTTGGCCGCCGCTTCGCGCTGCAGCTTCTGCACCGGGTCCTCGTAAATGGTCACTGTAAAGCCCCGGGCCTCCAGGCGCTGTTTCACCTTATCGGCCGTAGTAGGGCCCTTGCCGCCCTTCATCAGGGCGAAGATACCGCCGCCCGCCGCACCTTTGGCAGGCACGATCAGGATGCGCCTGTACTTTTCCGGCGTCAGGGGGAACACGTCCTCCTTGCTCTTCACAAGGGTCACGGACTTTTCGCTCACCTCGCGGGCCATGGCCTTGTGTTCGGCGCAGCCCACGGTCTTCTCCACGTCCTCGCGGGGCGGCATGATCTCGGTGGGCGCCTTCTTGTGCAGGCCCAGGCATGCATTCAGGCCC
>CAJMEU010000051.1 GCA_905212515.1 uncultured Oscillospiraceae bacterium
GGCCGCGCCGTGCACAGTGGACCCCTGGTTGCGCAGGTAGATGGACACGCCCTCGCGGATCTCGGCGTCGTCCTCCACCACCAGAATATGTGTCTCCATCCTCACTCACCCCGACCGTACAGTTTCCCCTTTATTGTACCACAAAGGGCGCGCCCTTTCAGCAAGCGCAGAGTTCTTTTTTCATGCGCTGCTTTGCGCGGTACAATTGGGTGTGCACGGTTTTCACCGGGCGGCGCAGGCGGGCCGCGATATCCTCGGCCGGCAGCTGATGCAGGAAGTACAGCGCGCACACCGTGCGGTAGGGCTCGGCCAAAGCGCCGATGCGGCGGTGGGCCGCGCGGTTTTCCTCTTTGGCCTCCAGCTGCTGGGCCACCGTGGGCGCGGACAGGGCCTCGGCCATGGCGGCCGTGGTGTCGGCCGGCGCCTCGGTGGCCACGGTGCGGCGGGCATAGGCGCTTTTCAGATGGTCCTTCGCCTTGTTCACCGCGATGCGGCAGACCCAGCTGCGGCGGCTGTCGGCCCCGGCCGGGCAGGAATCGGCGTGGGTCCACACGGAGAGGAAGGTCTCCTGCGCCAGGTCCTGCGCCAGGTAATGGTCGTGCACCAGTTGGTGGCACACAGTGTACACCAGCCCCTCATACTGCTCCATCATCTGGGTGAATTCACGCTCCGTCATGGCCGGGCACCTCGCTTTGTTTTTGATGCCCTTATTCTAGCAGGGGAAACGAAAATCCATCCACAGAAAAAACGAAAGATTTTCGAAAAATTCCCGTTTGAGGCGTATCTGCGCAAAAAAGCGGGCCCGGCGGTCTGCCGGGCCCGGAGCGTGCCAGGGTTCACGCCCGCTTCCTGCCGCGGGTGGCCACGGCCAGCAGCGCCGCGCCGCACACCGACAGGGCCACGGCCGTCAGCATCATGGCGCGCAGGCCCAGCCGGTCGATCAGCGGGCCGCCCAGCAGCCCGGCGAACACGCTGGCCAGGCTGCTGGTGGTCACCATCAGGGCCTGGCCCAGCACGCGGTCGGCCGGGGCCAGGGCCTCGTTGGTGTAATATACGCTGGCCGGGATGATCAGCGCGTAGGACAGCGGCTGCACGGCCTGGGCCAAATAGATAAAGGCCACGCTGGGGGCGAAGGCGATCAGCAGCGCCTTCACCGTCAAAAACACCGAGGAAAAAAACATCATGCCCCCGGCGGAGAAGCGCTCCCGCAGCCGGCCCACCAGGGCCATGGCCGGCAGCTCCACCAGGGCGCCCAGGCCCAGCACCACGCCCATGGCCCCCGTGTCCCCGCCCAAACCCCGCACGATCTGGATCATATAGGTGGTGAACAGGTTGTAGCACAAAAACAGCAGCACGCTGGCCGCCAGCACGGCGGTATAGCGCGGGTAGCGCCGCAGGAAGGCCGCCGTGCCCCCGCGGGGCGCAGCGGGCTGCCAGCCGGGGGCCTCGGCCCGGGGCAGGGCCAGCACCAGCAACAGGGTGGCCAGGAAGATCGCCGCGTAGGCCCAGGGCAGCGCGCCGGGCGTAAAGCGGGCCGTCAGGGCGCCCAGGGCGAAGCTGGCCGCCGCGTACCCCGCGCTGCCCACGCCCCGGGCCAGGCCGAAGTTGCAGCGCAGGCCCGCGTTCTCGTACCCCATGCCCAGCGCGTTGACGATGCCCTGCAGGGCGTACAGCACGGCGCACATGGCCACCATCAGCGCCGCGGCGGCCAGGGGCAGGCGGCGAGCCGGCACCAGCACGAGGCCCAGGGCCAGCAGCGCCGCGGCCAGGCCCACCGCCATGCGGTGCACGCCGTGGCGCCGCCGGGCGGCCCAACGGGCCGCCAAGGGCTGCAAGGCCACACCGCCCACGTTGCCCAACGCCACCACCAGGCCCGCCGACGTGCTGGAAAAACCCAGCGACAACAGGAAGGTGACGAAAAAGCTCATCACGGCGCAGAACGCCGCCCAGTACAAGGCCATCAGGGCCGCGTAGCGGGCCGTCAGGCAGTTCGTTCCGTTTTTCATTGGTCCCCCCGCAGTAAGAATGGGGGCCGGTCTGGCCCCCATTGGTTTTGTTCAGAACAGGCCGCTGATCACGCCGTTCTCGTCCACGTCGATGTTCAGCGCGGCCGGCGCCTTGGGCAGGCCCGGCATGGTCATGATGCTGCCCATCACCGCCACCACAAAGCCCGCGCCGGCGGACAGGCGCAGGTCCCGCACCGTCATGGTGAAGCCCTCGGGCGCGGCCAGCAGAGACGCGTCGTCCGAGAAGCTGTACTGGGTTTTGGCGATGCACACGGGCAAGTTGCCGAAACCGTTGCTTTCCAGCTCGGCCAGGGTCTTGGCGGCCTGGGCGCTGAACACTACGTCTTTGGCGTGATACACGGTTTGGCACACGGCGCGGATGGCCTCGGCCACGGGCGCGCCCGCCGGGTAGGTATAGTGCACGGGCCGGCCGTCCAGGATGGAGAGCACCTTTTCCGCCAGCTCGATGCCGCCGGCGCCGCCCTTGGCGAACACCTCGCTGAGCGCGCAGGGCACGCCCAGCTGGTTTTCGCAGTAATCCCGCAGGAAGGCGTGCTCCTCGGCCGAATCGGTGGGGAAGGCGTTGATGGCCACGCACACGGGCATGCCAAAGGCGTCGCGCATATTCTCCACATGGCGGCGCAGGTTTTCCGCGCCCTTTTGCAGCAGCGCCACGTCGGGCGTGCCCAGGTCCGCCTTGGGGCAGCCGCCGTGATGCTTCAGCGCGCGCACGGTGGCCACCACCACCACGGCCGAGGGGGCGATATCCGCCATGCGGCACTTGATGTCCAGGAATTTTTCCGCGCCCAGATCGGCGCCGAAGCCGGCCTCCGTCACCACATAATCGCCCAGCTTCATGGCCAGCTTGGTGGCGATGACGCTGTTGCAGCCGTGGGCGATGTTGGCAAAGGGCCCGCCGTGGATGAAGGCGGGCGTATGCTCCAGCGTCTGCACCAGGTTGGGGTCAAAGGCGTCCTTCAGCAGGGCGGCCATGGCGCCGGCCGCGCCGATCTGCCCGGCGGTGACGGGCCGGCCGTCGTAGGTGTAGGCGGCCACGATCTTGGAGAGCCGCTCTTTCAAATCGCTGAGGTCCGTGGCCAGGCAGAAGATGGCCATCACCTCGCTGGCCACGGTGATGTCGAACCCGTCCTCCCGGGGGGTGCCGTTCACCTTGCCGCCCAGGCCGTCCGTCACAAAGCGCAGCTGGCGGTCGTTCATATCCACGCAGCGCTTCCAGGTGACGCGGCGCGGGTCGATGTTCAGCGCATTGCCTTGATAGATGTGGTTGTCCACCATGGCCGCCAGCAGGTTGTTGGCCGCGCCGATGGCGTGCAGGTCGCCGGTGAAATGCAGGTTGATGTCCTCCATGGGCACCACCTGGGCATAGCCGCCGCCGGCCGCGCCGCCCTTGATGCCGAACACCGGGCCCAGGGACGGCTCCCGCAAAGCCAGCACCACGCGCTTGTCCAGCCGGTGCAGCGCGTCGGCCAGGCCCACGCTGGTGGTGGTTTTGCCTTCCCCGGCCGGCGTGGGGCTGATGGCCGTCATCAAAATCAGCTTGGCGTCGGGCTTCGCGGCCAATTTTTTCACCAGGCGGTGGTCCACCTTGGCCTTGGTGCGGCCGTAGGGGACAAGGTCTTCCTGGGCCAGGCCCAGGCCCGCGGCCACCTCGGCGATGGGCTTCATCACTGCTTCCTGGGCGATTTGGATGTCGCTTTTCATGGCAATGCTCCCTTTCTCATTCGCTTGATAGAAGATGCTCTACAAAATTCTACCAAACTTTCACAAGGAACACAAGGCGCGAAGCGCCGGATTTCGTTGACTTTTTTTCCATGGAACGGTACAATATACCTAAAGTGCCGCCCCGTGCGCGGCAGGAGAGACGGTGGAGACGATGGAGATGAAGATCATTGCCGACAGCTGCTGCGATTTGACGCCGGCGCTGAAAAATTTGTGGGATGTAAAAGTTGCCAGCCTGCGCATCGACGTGGGCGACATCCATTATGTGGACGACGAGAGCATGGACACCATGCGCCTGATCGCCGATATGAAGGCCTACGGGGGCGCGCCCGCCACGGCCTGCCCCCCGCCGGAGGAATACGCCGCCCTGATGTCGGCCTCCGACGCCTGCTTTGTGGTGACGCTGTCCAGCAAGCTGTCGGGCAGCTACAACGCGGCCTGCGTGGGCCGGGACATGGCCCTGGAGGCCCATCCGGAGAAGAAGATCCATATCTTCGATTCCGAGAGCGCCTCGGCGGGCGAGACGCGCATCGTCATGCTGCTGCGGGACATGATCGACGGCGGTATGGAGTATGACGAGATCGTGGAGAAGGCCACGGCCTTCATCGCCGGCATGAAGACGCACTTTGTGCTGGAGGACCTGTCCCATCTGGTGAAGAACGGCCGCATCTCGAAGTTTGCCGGGTTTGCCGGCACCATGCTGAATCTGCGCCCCATCATGGGCGAGAACGGCCACGGCGAGATCATCCCCCTGGAAAAAGTGCGCGGCACGGCCAACGCCATGCGCCGCCTGGTGGAGATCGTGGCGGAGGAGACGCGGGACCTGGCCGCCGGCAGCCTGACCCTGGTGCTGAGCTACTGCAACTGCCTGGACCGCGCGCTGGAGCTGAAAAAGAATTTCCTGGCCGGCTGCCGGGCGCTGAAAGAGGTCATCATGGTGCCCACGAACGGCCTGTCCACCGTGTACGCCGACGACGGCGGCATCGTGGTGGCTTTTTGAGCGATCCCAAGCGACGCCTTTCCGGAAAATCTTTCCGGAAAGGCGTTTTTTTGCACCGTTTGGCTTCCGGTGGGTTGAACCTTCAACCGGAGGCGTGCTATAATACACTATATATTGCATTTTGGAGGGTCATGCCGTGCATTACTTGGACAACGCCGCCACCACCCGCGTGGCCGATGATGTGGCCGATGTGGCCGCCGCCGTACTGCGCCAGCACTTTGCCAACCCCTCGTCGCTGTACGCGCCCGGCGCCCGGGCCGAGGCCGTCATCCGCGAGGCGCGGGCCGTGGTGGCCGACAGCCTGGGGGTAAAGACGGGCGAGGTGCTGTTCACCGGCAGCGGCACCGAGGGCGACAACATCGCCATTCAGGGGGCTTTGCAGGCGCGCCGCGCCTGGGGCGAACATATCGTGGTGACGGGGTTCGAGCATCCGGCGGTGCAGAACACCGTCTCGGCCATGGAGCGGGCCGGCTGGCGCGTCACCGTGGTGCCGCCCGACGGCGCGGGCCACGTGGACCTGGCAAAGCTGGTGCGCGCCGTGGGCACGAAGACCGCGCTGGTGGCCTGTATGCACGTGAACAACGAGGTGGGCACGGTGCAGGACGTGGCTTGGCTGGCCCGGGAGGTCAAGCTGAAAAACAGCCGCACGGCCGTGCACGTGGACGGCGTGCAGGCCTGGGGCAAGGTGCCCATGAAGCTGTCCTCCACCCAGATCGACAGCTACGCCGTGTCCGGCCATAAGATCCACGCGCCCAAGGGCGTGGGGGCCTTGTACCTGCGCCGGGGCTTCCACACCCAGCCGCTTTTGTACGGCGGGCTGCAGGAGGGCGGCATGCGCCCGGGCACCGAGAACACGCCCTACATTGCCGCCCTGGCCAAGGCCGTGCAGCTGATGCAGGCCGACAAGGGCGCCCGCGGGCGCATCCGGGCGCTGAACGAGCTGTTGTGGCAGGAGCTGGCGGGCATCGAGGGCATCACCCGCAACAGCCCGCCGGACGCGCTGCCCGACATCGCCAATTTCTCCGTGGCCGGGGTGAAAAGCGAGACGCTGCTGCACTTTTTGGAGGCCCGGGACGTGTACGTGTCCAGCGGCTCGGCCTGTTCGAAGGGGGCGTCCAGCCACACGCTGGCGGCCATGGGCCTGCCCGCCTCCCGGGTGGACGGCGCCATCCGCGTGTCCTTCAGCGGCGAGAGCACGTCCGAAGACGTGCGCGCGCTGGCACAGGGCCTGCGCGAAGGGATGGCGAGCCTGGCGAAAATCAAACCGTAAGGATGGAACACATGAAAGAACTGATCCTCGCCTACCAGGGCGAAATGGCCCTCAAAGGCCTCAACCGCGCCACGTTTGAAAGCGTGCTGATCAAGA
The DNA here is from genome assembly GCA_905212515.1 of uncultured Oscillospiraceae bacterium. GTDB lineage: Bacteria > Bacillota > Clostridia > Oscillospirales > Ruminococcaceae > Ruthenibacterium. Next base: position 6,113 of record CAJMEU010000051.1, read on the forward strand.
CCATGCGCCGCCGGCTGCAAAGCCTGGGCGATTTCAGGGTGTACAAGGCCCAAAGCACCATGTACGCCGAGCCGCTGAACGACGAGGCCGATATGGACGCCGCCTTCGCGCGCGTCAAGCAGATCTTCGGCATCGCCACCGTGTCCCGCGCGGCCGTGTGCGAAAAGGATTTTGCCGATATCTCCCGCAAGGCGGTGGATTATTTGGCAGACACGCTGCAAAACGCCCGCACCTTTAAAGTGAGCGCCAAGCGCAGCGACAAATCCTTCCCCATGAACAGCATGGAGATCGGGCGGGAGCTGGGCGCCGTGCTGCTGGCGGCCTATCCCCACCTGAAAGTGGACGTGCATCACCCGGAGGTGAACGTCACCGTGGAGGTGCGGGACTTCGCGGCCTATGTGCACGGCGGCAAGCAGCCGGGGGCCGGCGGCCTGCCGGTGTCCACCTCGGGCAAGGCCATGCTGCTGCTGTCGGGCGGGCTGGACAGCCCCGTGGCCGCCTACATGATGGCCAAGCGGGGCCTGTCGCTGAGCTGCATCCACTTTGCCAGCCCCCCCTATACCAGCGAGCGCGCCCGCATGAAGGTGCTGCAGCTGGCCAAGGAGCTGACGCCCTGGACGGGCAACCTGAACGTGTACGTGGTGCCCTACACCCCGGCGCAGGAGTACCTGCGGGACAAGGGCCCCCAGGACCTGTTCACGGTGCTGATGCGCCGCAGCATGCTGCGCATCGCCCAGCGCGTGGCCGCGGCCGAAGGGGCGGCGGCGCTGATCACCGGCGAGAGCCTGGCCCAGGTGGCCAGCCAGACGCTGCTGGCCCTGGCCTGCACGGACGCGGCCCAAAGCCTGCCCATCCTGCGGCCCTGCATCGGCATGGACAAAACGGAGATCGTGGCAATCGCCCACCGCATCGGCACGTATGACACCAGCATCGAGCCCTATGAGGACTGCTGCACCATCTTCACCCCGCCCCACCCGCGCACCAAGCCCCGCCTTGCCGACATCGAGGCCGCCGAGGCCGCCATGCCGGGCCTGGCCGCGCTGGAAGAAGCCGCCGGCCGCGAGGCAGAGCGGGTGGAGATCAAGCTGTAAACGGGCAAAAAACCTGTGCAAAAAACGGTAAAATTACCCCGAAAAACCTTCAAAAACAGCGAAAAACATTGAAAAAACAGCGAAAAAACAGGCGATTTTACAGCGTTTGAAAGAGAGGCGAGCGGTATGACCGCCGAGATCATCGCCGTGGGCACCGAATTGCTGCTGGGCGACATCGTGAACACCAACGCCCAGTTCCTGGCGCAGGAGCTGGCGGCATTGGGCATCAGCGTGTATTATCAAACCGTGGTGGGGGACAACCCCGCCCGGCTGGAGGCCGTGGTGCGCGCGGCGCGCGGGCGCAGCGACCTCCTGGTATTCACCGGCGGCCTGGGCCCCACCGAGGACGACCTGACCAAGCAGACCGTGGCGCGGGCCTACGGCGACGAGCTGCGGTTCGACGAAGAAGAGCTTGCCAAGATCGAGGCGTTCTTCGCCCGGTGGGGCCGCACCATGCCCGAGAACAACCGCCGCCAGGCCTATGTGCCCGTGCATGGGCGCAAGATCGTGAACAACAACGGCACCGCGCCGGGCATGATCTTTGAGGATACGGCCACCCCCGGCAAATACGCCGTGCTGCTGCCCGGGCCGCCCAAGGAAAACCAGCCCATGTTCCGCGACAGCGTGCGGCCCTGGCTGGCGGGCTTCGGCGACGGGGCGCTGCACTCGCTGACGCTGCGCGTGATCGGCGTGGGCGAGAGCCATCTGCAGCAGCGCCTGGGCGCCTTGCTGGAGAGCCGCAACCCCACGGCGGCCCTGTATGCCAAGACCAACGAGGTCGTCATCCGCATCACCGCCAAGGCGGCCGAGGACAGGGAGGCCGAGCGCATGTGCCGGGCATACGCCCAGACGTTTTACGATGTGCTGGGCGACCATATCTACGGCGAGGGCGACGCCCCGCTGGAAGCCGCGGTGGTGGCGGCCCTGGCTGGGGCCGGCAAGACGGTGGCCACGGCCGAGAGCTGTACCGGCGGCCTTGTGTCCCAGCGCATCACCGCCGTGTCCGGCTCGTCCCAGGTGTTCGGCTACGGCCTTTGCACCTATGCGAACGAGGCAAAGCAGCGGCTGCTGGGCGTGCCCGGGGAGCTGATCGAACGGCACGGCGTGGTCTCGGCCCCTGTGGCCGCCGCCATGGCCCGGGGCGTGCGGCGCCTGGCGGGCGCCGACATCGGCCTGGGCATCACGGGCATCGCGGGCCCCACCGGCGGCACGCCGGACAAGCCCGTGGGCCTTGTTTACCTGGCCGTGGCCGACGGCGAGGCCACCTGGGTGGAGAAATTGCAAATCACGGGCCGCCCGAGGGACAGCGTGCGCGCCTGGGCCGCCCAAAGCGCGCTGGAACTGGTGCGCCGGCTGGCCCTGGGCCTGACGCCGCCCCGCGCCCAGCGCTTTGGCGCCGGGGAGACGGTGGAATACCAAGAGACAACGGTCCGGCAGGACGTGTAAATTGAGGGAGGTACTCCGATGGTAGACATGGAAAAGAATGTGGAAAAACAGCTCATCGTCCGCACCTTCGAGCCGGACATGGGCGCCCTGAAGGCCGCCGCCCGCCAGCTGCGGGGCCTGAGCGACCTGGGGCTGAACCTGTACGGCCAAAGCGGCGAGGTGCTGATCGTGGTCACCGCCCGCTCCCACGCGGCGGCCGCGGCCACGGAACTGACCGAGCGTGTGGCCGAACAGCTAGAGACCGCCCTGGGCGAGGCCGCCTACGGCCGCGGCAAGGGAAGCCTTGCCTATTTCGCCGCCGGCGAGCTGATGGAGAACGAGGCCCTCATCGCCGCCTCCGACTCCAAAACGGGCGCCTTGCTGGCCGAGGAGTTCTCCCACACCAAGCGGGGCAACAACGTGTTTGACTTCGGCGATTCCAGCTACAGCGATTCCCGCGTGATGGCCAGGATGAAGGAGACCGCCGCCAAACACTTCGAGCCGGGCGACGACGCCCAGATGGCGGCGGCCCGCGCGGCCGCGGCCTCGAAGTGCGCCCGCGCCGAGGTGGGCGTGTCCATTGTGGGCAACGGCATCGCGGGCAAGGACGTTTACCTGGCCGTGGCGTACAAAGGCCACGTGTATATGCGCAAATTCCCCCAGGCGCCGGACACGGGCAAAAAAGCCGCCCTGGCCGCCCTGGATATCACCCGCCGCCTGATGGCGGACCTGCCCGTCAGCGCCGAGACACGGGTGTTCAAGGCCAATTCCGACTTTGATTGGGACGCCCCCGTGCAGGCAAAGCAGAAAAACAAGGCCCTGCTGCCCATCATCGTGCTGGCGGTGCTGCTGGTGGCGCTCATCGTGGCCTGCTGGTACTTCCTCACCCATTTCAGCCTCTTCGGCGCGGATTCGGACACAGCGCCAGCCGGCGGGGCTTCCGCCAGCGTGTCGGCCAGTGTGCCCGCCTCCAACTTCCCGGTGGACGACGCCGGCGCTTCCGTCAGCCTGCCGGACGCAGGCAGCGGCTCTGCACCCGTCAGTGTGCCCGCGTCCTCTTCCAGCCAGGAGATCGGCGGCCAGGTAGACGACGACGGCACCGTCCATCCCTTCGCCTGAGCCAGCTTCCCCGGCGGGGGAAGGGCGCCGCGCCTGTTGGCCAAAAACCAAAGCCCCTTCCGTGACGACGCTTCGTCACGGAAGGGGCTTTTTGCCTGTGGGAACGGCTTATTCTTGTTTGCCTTTGCCGAAGAGGCCCGCCAGGCCGCCCTCGATCTTGCCCAGCAGGTCGCCGCCGGCCACCTGCGCCTTGACGCCCTCGATGATTTTGTTCACCATTTCATCCGGCAGGTCCACGTCCAGCAGGCCCTCCAGGGATTTCGCCGGATCCTTGCTGAATTTTTCCGCCAGAGCGGGGTCCTTCTGCACTTTTTCCACGATCTCCTTGATCTTTTCCACGATTTCCATATTTTTCGTCCTTCCCGGCCGCTTTGCGCGGTTTATTTGCCTTTATTATAGCAAACCGGACTTGGAGCGGGGGGAAAAGGAACGGTCGTGAAGCGTGTTATTTTGGTAAAGAACGCCGGGCCTCGGCCTCGCGCTTTGAAAATACGCAGCCGCAGTAGTCCTGCCGGTACATGCCGTAGGCGGCCGACAGCTCGGTGCTGCGCTTGAAGCCGTTTTTCTTCTTAAAATCCGACGGCAGCCAGGCGACGCCGTACTGCGCGGCCAGCTCCCGGCCGATCTCGTTCAGTTTGGCGGCGTCCTTGTGCGGGCTGATGGACAGGGTGGTGCAGAAGTAATCGTACCCGCCCTCGGCCGCGCGCCGCGCCGTGTGGGCCAGGCGCAGGCGGTAGCAGGCCCAACAACGGGCGCCGCCCTCGGGCAGTTGTTCCAGGCCCTTGGCGGCGGCGTAAAATTCCGCCGGCTCGTAGGGGGCCACCAGCACTTCCACCGGCCCGGCCAGTTCGCCGGCCCGGGCGGCAAAGCGGCGCTGTTCCCCGGCCCGGTGGGCGTATTCGGCCGCGGTGTCGATGTTGGGGTTGTAGTAATCCACCGTCACCGCGAAGTGGGGCGTCAGCGCCTCCAGCACGTAGCTGGAACAGGGGGCGCAGCAGCTGTGCAGCAGCAGCCGGGGCCGCCGCCCATCCAAGGCGGCGATCAGGCGGTCCAATTCCAGTTGATAATTTTCCTTTGGCAAAGCGCGCCCCCCCCTTTTGCTTTTTATTATACCATATCCGGACAGGGAAGAGGAAAAGCGGCAAAAATTTCAAATATTACAAAAAGGTTAAAATTTCTGTCATATTTCTGTCACAACTTTTGGGTATGATAAAAGCACAGAAGGAAATCCTCCTGTGATCGAAACCAAGCCGGGCGCTGTAGGCGCCCTCAGTCGACAAGCCGGGACGCACCGCTGGCCGGTGCCAGCCCGGCAGCAACCAATCCTCTGCACCTTGTGTGCTGTTTTTCATAAAACCTTTTTCCTCCTTCACTTCTTTTCACAGCAAAGATGCGGCAGACGCGCGGCGTTTGCCGCATTTTTGCATCTTTTCGAGGTTTATGCTATAGTTACAGCGAACAGGAGGGATAAAATGACCGAGCAGCAATTGGCGCGCATCAGCGCCCTGGCGCACAAGAGCCGCACCCCCGACGGCCTGACCCAGGCCGAGCGGGACGAACAGGCGGCCCTGCGGGCGGAATATGTGGCGGCCATGAAGGCCAGCCTGAAACGCCAGCTGGACAGCACCGTGGTGGTGCAGCCGGACGGCACCAGGAAAAAATTGAAACAAAAAGGCGCACAATAACGTTATGATAATGAAGCGGGGCGCAGCGGTGCCCCGGGGAACGTGAAAGCAAAGAGGGTGGGACGATGGCATCACACGGCGGCCGGCCGCGGGACGAAAAGAAGCGGCAGATCGATGTATCCGGCGCGCGGCGGCACCGGCGCGCCCAGGGGGACGAAGCCCTGCCCGGCGCCGCCCAGCCGCTGCCCCAGCCCCTGGACGGCCTGGCCCCGCCCGCCCGGCAGTACGGCCCCGTCCCGCCCGCGCCTGAGGAGCAGGGCCGACGCCCCCGGCGCAGAGGGCGACACCCCATCATCCGGCGCATGGTGGTGACGCTGGTGTGCCTGTGCCTGCTGGTGTGCGGCGGCCTGGCGGCCTATCTGGCCCGGGCCACGGCCAACGATTTTTTGTGGCTGGACCTGGCCCAGCTGCCCCACAAGGACGCCACGGTGCTGTATGCCCAAAACCGGGACACCGGCCAGTGGGAGGAGTATGCCCGCCTGGAGGCCACCCAGCAGAAGATCTGGGTGGATCTGGAGGACATCCCCCTCGACTTGCAGCACGCCTTTGTGGCTGTGGAGGACAAGGACTTTTACGACCACCACGGCGTCAGCATCAAGCGCACGGCCTTTGCGGTGCTGAACGAGGTGAAAAAGAAGCTGACGGGCACCTATTTCGGCGGCGAGAACGGCCGCAAGCAGGGCGCCTCCACCATCGACCAGCAGCTGATCAAGAACCTGACGCGGGACGAGGACGGCGAGGGCTTCGACGGCTATATGCGCAAGGTGCGCGAAATTTGGCGCGCCTTCAAGCTGGACGCCGCCTACGACAAGGACGTCATCCTGGAGGCCTACCTCAACGTCATCAGCTTCACCGGCAACACGGCCGGCGTGCAGGCCGAGAGCATCAAGCTCTTCGGCAAGACGGTGGATGAGCTGTCCCTGGCGCAGTGCGCCTCCATCGCCGCTATCACCAAGAACCCCTCCCGCTACGACCCGGTAAAACATCCGGACAACAACATCGAGCGGCGCAATTACATTCTGTACGAGATGTGGCAGCAGGGCTATATCACCGAGGAACAATACAACGCGGCCAGCGCCGAGGCCATCATCACCCAGCCCGGCACGGTGGACGTGCCCAAAACAGAGACCACCAGCTGGTTCACCGACCAGGTGATCGAGGATGTATCGGACGACCTGTCCGCCGCCTTTGGGCTGGACCGCAAGGAGACCACGAACCTTTTGTACAACGGCGGCCTGCGCATCTTCACCACCGTGGACACCCAATTGCAGACGGCCATGGAACAGGGCATGACCCAGGGCGGCTTTTTCGCCCGGCCCGCCGTGCCCGCCAAGGCGTTCGTGTACGACGAATACGGCCGCCGCGTGCTGGGCGAGGACGGCCAGCCCATCCAGGAGGATGTGATGGAAAAGCCCCAGGCGGCCATGGTGTCCATCGATTATACCGGGCGCCTGTGCGCCGTGGTGGGCAGCCTGGATGACAAAGAGGTGTCCCGCGGGTTCAACCGGGGCACCGCGGCGGTGCGCCAGGTGGGAAGCACCATGAAGCCCATCGGCGCCTATGCCCTGGCGCTGGAGAAAAACAAGATCAACTGGTCCACGCCGTTTCTGGACGCGCCGGTGGGCCAGCGGGAGGACGAGGCCACGGGCGAGATGAAAGACTGGCCGGCCAACTTCTCCCAAACTTATTCCGAGGCGAATATCCTGGTGGCCGACGCCCTGGCCCAAAGCATCAACACCATCGCCGTGCGCGTGGGGCAGACGGTGGGCACGGACAGCATCTACCGCTTTGTGACGAACACGCTGGGCATCACCAGCTTCACCGCCGACGACAGGGACGCGGGCCCCATGGTGCTGGGCTCCTCCACCTACGGCGTCACGCCCTATGAGCTGGCCGGCGCCTATATGATGTTCGGCTCGGGCGGCACCGTGACCACCCTGCACAGCTACGAGAGCGTACAGACCGGCTACGGCAAAGAGATTTTGGCCCCCCAGGTGACGGCCAGGCAGGCGATCTCTCCGGATACGGCCTGGGTGATGAACCGCCTGCTGGCCGGCGTGATGGAAACAGACGGCACGGCCGCCGGCTACCGCGTGCCCGGCGCCCTGGACAGCGTGGGCAAAACGGGCACCAGCAGCGATAACCGGGACTACTGGTTCGTGGGCCTGACGCCCTACTATGTCACCGCCGCCTGGTACGGGTACGATTCGGGCTTTTCCCTCAATGTGCAGGGCGGCACCCACGCGCCCACCCGCGCCTGGCGGTATGTGATGGAAAAAGGCCAGCAAGGCCTGCCGCAGAAGGAATTCCCCGCGGACGACACCGTGACGCAGGCCGACTACTGCACCGAGACGGGGCTGCTGGCCAGCGCCGGCTGCCCGCATACGAAAACCGGCTGCTACCGCCAGGGCCATCTGCCCGGGCTGTGCGTGGCCCACGCGGCGAACATCGCCGCCTAAAAGAAAAGGCGCGTTGACGTAAGAAAACACGCCGAAAGGGCCCCTGGGCCTTACAAGAAAGGAATGATCCCCATGCAGTTTCGAAAACTGACTTTATCCGAGATACACGCCGTTTATAAAAGCGATTTGTTTCAAAAGGCCTTTCCCCGCGCGGAGATACGCCCCTGGGGCGGCATCCAGAAGCACATCGCCGCCGGGCGCTACCCCTGCTACGGCTGGTTTGACGACCAGGGGCACCTGTGCACCTACGCCTTCTGCTTTGCCTGTGACGACGTGCTGCTGTTGGACTATCTGGCCAGCACGCCGCGGATGCGCGGCAAGGGCCAGGGCGGCGCGTTTTTGCAGGAACTGAACGCCCAATTGGGCGCCCCGGTGCTGGGCGAGGTGGAGGCCCTGACCAGTAAGGACCCGGATGAAAACGCCCTGCGCCGCCGGCGCATGGGCTTCTATAACCGCAACGGCTTTGCCCTGCGGGGCGTGCGCACCCGCGTGTACGGGGTGGATTACCGCATCATCGCCAACGCCGCGGCCGCGCTGTACAGCGACGACCAATTGGCCGAGGTGATGCGCCGCATGTATCCCGAGCTGCTGCACAGCGCCCTGCGCACCAAGCTGCACGTGAAAATTTGGACGCAGCCTGTGGACGAGCTGTGAGCGGCGGGAAAGCAGATGTTTAAGATCGGGGAGTTTTCCCGGCTGACCCAGGTGAGCGTGCGCATGCTGCGCTATTATGACGAAACGGGCCTGCTGAAGCCGGCCCACATCGACCCCTGGACGGGCTATCGCCTGTACGCTGCGGCGCAGATCCCACGGCTGAACAAGATCCTTTACCTGCGGGACAGCGGCTTTAACGTGGCCGAAATCGCCGCCGCACTGGACGCCGGCGACGCCGAGCTGGCCCGACGGCTGGCGGATAAGCGCACGGAGATTGAAAAGCAGATCGAGGCCCGGCAGGGGCAGCTGCAAAAGATCGCCCTGGCGCAGCAAAGCCTTGCACAGGGGCAGGAGGAGATGCAGTACCAGGTGCTGCTCAAGGCGGTGCCCGGCTGCCCCGTGCTTTCTTTGCGGCGCGTCATCCCCGACTATTATGCCGAGGGGACCCTGTGGAAGGAGCTGGCCGCCTTTGCCCGGCGGCAGGGCGTGCCCGTGTCCGGCGAGACCTTTTCCCTGTATCACGACCCGGATTATCGGGAGCGTGACGTGGATGTGGAGCTGTGCGCCCGGGTGGAAAAGCTGGGGCACGGCACACAGGGCTTTGTCTACCGCGTCACCCCGCCCGTGCCCCTGATGGCCTGCACCATGGTGCGCGGGCCCTTTTCGGGCATCGCCGGCGCCTACCGGGCCTTCGCCGCCTGGCTGGAGCAGCACGGCCAGTACTGCATGGGCACCCCCAACCGGCAAATTGTACACCGGGGCCCCTGGAACGAAGAGGACCCGCGGGACTATCTGGTGGAACTGCAGCTCCCCCTGGAAAAAAGCGAAACGCCTTGCGCCCACACAACGGTGTAAGGCGTTTTTTGCTTGACTCTCACACGGTGTCAGGGATTATAGTGGTCTTATCCCATTCAAGGAGGGTAAAATTATGACCACGTTTGAAGTACATCCCATCGGCACCATCCACAACGACGGCCAGGCCCCGTACATCGAGCTGGAACCCCGCTATGCCCCGGCCCTGCGGGCGCTGGAGGGGTTCAGCCACGTCAATGTGCTGTGGTGGTTCAGCGGCTGTGACTTCCCCGGTGCGCGGGCCGTGCTGGAGGCGCCGCAGCCCTACAAAAAGGCGCCGGAGGTGATGGGCATCTTTGCCACCCGCGCGCCCATGCGCCCCAACCCCCTGGCCCTGACGGCGGTGGAGGTGCTGGCCGTGGAAGCGGCGGCGGGCATCGTGCGCATCGCGTACATCGACGCGGACGACGGTACCCCGGTGCTGGACCTCAAGCCCTATACCCCCAGCCTGGACCGGGTGGAGGCCCCGTCCGTGCCGGCCTGGTGCGCCCACTGGCCCAAAAGCCTGGAAGCCTCGGCCGATTTTGCCTGGGAGGCGGAATTCAATTTTTGACAGGGTGTAAAAACGCCGCCGTGAAAACCACGGCGGCGTTTTTATGATTGTTTGATTTGAATGGCCAGAGACTGAAAACAGTCTCACAGTTCTTTTCCGTGTTCCTCTTCCCAGATGGGGTGTTTCAGCATCCAGCGGCCGTAGGCGTCCTTTTCGAACAGGTCGCGGTTGTAGAACTTGTCGAGGATGGCCCAGAACTCGGCCTCGGTGTAGCCGCAGAAGTCGCAGAAATCCCGCACGCACAGCGGGTCCAGCGCGCCGTCCCGCTGCTTGATGAGGGGGATGGCCTCGTCGCGGGTCATCATGCCGTAGCGGATATAGCGGGCCGTGTAGTCCGTGGCCGCTGCGTGGCCGAATTTCGGGTATTTCAGCCAGGAGTGAACGAGATACGCCCGGCTGTCGATCTGGTCGAAATTCTCCGCGTGGTGGGTGCGGTCCCACTCGTGGGTCAGGTCGTGGAAGCCGTGTTCTTTGGCGACCATATAGTTTTTATAGCTGTTCCAGGGCAGGAAATAACTCATATAGAACGGGTCCAGCTTGTCCAGTTCTTCCTGGGAGGGGGCTTCGGTGAGGATCAAGGCGGGCTCCGTCACGCCGTAGCGCAGCAGCTCTTCCTTGGGGAAGCCCACGGCCACGCCGTTTTCGATCTGCCCTTTGGCGGA
>CAJMEU010000052.1 GCA_905212515.1 uncultured Oscillospiraceae bacterium
AGCCGAGTCCATAGCTGGTTTTGATGCGGCCGAACTCCGCGCTGTCGGCAAAGCCCTGGAACACTTCTTCGCGGCTGTGGCCGCCGTTCAGATAGCTTGTCCAGAAGGCCACGCCAGTGGCTTCGCCCTCCCGGTCCATAAACAGGTTGTAAAGGTTTTTCACAAATGCCTCGTCCGAAAGGTTCTTATTGTTCATCTCTTTGCTGAACACAAAGCCATAGGTGCACGTGGTGGCGTCCACCGTGCCGTCCTGCAGCCAGCGTACCCAATCGGCGTGGCCGGCTTTATCCGGGTCGCGGGAGAGCGCCACGCGGTAGCAGCGGGTCACAAACCCCTCCAGCCCTTCCGTGGGCCAGGGGTCGGTGGGCTCCGGCGGCGTGGGCTCGTCTGGGGTTTTGACGGTCACTGCGCAGGCGGCGGTGTTGCCGTACCAGCTTTTGGCCGTGATGGTCGCCGTGCCGTCGGCGACGGCGGTCACCAAACCGCTGTCGCTGACTGTGGCGACTGCTTCATCCGAAGAACTCCAAAAGATGTACTTGTAAGTGGCGTCGGCAGGCGTCAGGGTGGCTTTCAGCTTGGCCGTATCGCCCGGCGCCAATTCCAATTCGGTTTTGTCCAGGGTGACGGCCGTGTCCGGCACCACCGGGTCGGGTGCCTGTACGGCCTCCCACAGGGCATAAAGCTCCAGATCGCCCGTTATCGGGGCGGTCAGGTCCCAGGGGGTGCCGTCGGCGGTCTGCCAACCGGCCAGGCGGTAGCCCTCCTTGGTGAACGCCGGCACGTCGGCCGGGGCTGCCGCCTCTCCGGGCACCACCTTTACCGCTACATCGCTCTCGCCTTCGCTTTTGAAAGTGACGGTTACTTTTTTCACCAACACACCGTCAGCGTCGATGCCATAGCCCTGATTTTTGGACATAAAAGCATTGGCGGAAGATGTGGCACCCTCTGCGTAAGAGATTACCTGCTTGCCGTCGTTATCCAGTTGGGTTAAACTCAGCACCACCGGCTGCGCGGGGGTAAACGCGCCGGTCACCTCCACCTGGATGTCCGAAAAGTTGTCGTTCCGCAGGAACACATCGCCGTCAATATCGGGCGCGCCGCTCAGCTCCAGACGCGCGTAGTCGCTGTCGCCGTTCAGGGTGACGGCTGTGCCGCTGCCCGTGCCCGGGGCCTGGTTACCGGAAATGGTGCCGCCCGAAATCTTCAGCACCGTGTCCATACCGTAATGATAGCCGAACAGTCCGCCGCCGTTGCCGGCCTCGGTGGTATTGCCGGTGATGGCGCCGCCCGTCATGTTGAAGGCGGCGTTCTCCACATACACGCCCGCGCCGTTGCCGTTGCAGGTGTTGCCGGTGATTTCGGCTGTGCCGCCGAGGGTGAGGCTTGCGGGGTCAACGCCGGTCCAGACGCAGACGCCCGCGCCCCAGCCGGCGGTGTTGCCGCGGATGGCGCCGCCGCTTAAAACGGCAGTGCCTATACAAGCCACGCCGCCGCCGCTGGAAGCGGCGCTGTTGCCCTCGATGGTGCCGCCGGACATATAAAACTGGCCCTTGGTGTCGACCATGACGCCGCCGCCGCAATCGGTGGAGGTATTGTTTTTGATGGCGCCGCCGGAGAGGTTGAACACGCAGCCGCTGTTCACCTGCACGCCGCCGCCATAGTAGCCGTCGCAGCGGTTGCCGGAAATCTCGCCGCCGGTCATCTCCAGGGTGGAGGCCGCCGCCCCCGGCGCGGTGGAGACGGTGATGGCTGATGCCCCGCTGTTGCTGCCGCACACCTTGCTGCCCGCGGCGATGGTCAACTTGGCGCAGCCCTGTACCCGTACCAGATTTGTGGCACTGGCGATGCCGCCGCCGTCTACGGTGACATCCGTCACGGTCAGGGCGGTGCCGCTGCCCTGCACCAGCAGCACAATGCCCGTGTATCCTGAGGCGCGCTGCAGTGTTACGTTGGATAGGGTGGTGACGCCGGAGAGAAACTCGATCTGGCGGTTGGTGTAAATGGTACCACCGGATTTTACCAGGGACAGGGCCTTGGCAAAGGTGGCTACCGGACTGCCGGACTCGCCTGTGTTGCTGTCGCTGCAACCGGCGCCGCCGTAATATACGGCATCCATAGCGCCGCTGGGGGCGAGTACCTGCCCAGCCGAAGGCGCGTCGGCAAAGGCCGGCGCGGCCAGAGTGAACGCCATGCACAAGGCAAGGCAAAGGGATAAAAGCTTTTTCATTGCACATCCTCCTTTTTATTGCCAGCCCTAGGGGCAGGGCCAGTTCCCCACGGCAAAGCCCGGGGGGCGGGCAGACCCCGCCCCCGGCCTTGCGTGAGGCAACAAAAAAGCGCTGTGCCGGAAATTACTTCCCAACACAGCGCCGGAGGGTGCAAAAACAAGCCCCATCCCGCCTTGCTTACAGGGCGGAAAAAGGGTATAATAGCTTTGCAATCGCAGCATTTTGCTGTTGTTGGAAGGGATCGTCTTCCGACAGGGCGGCGGGGAGTTGGCGCTTCCCGCTGCCTGTTTGCACTTTTTGTGCCTCGCATTTATCATAGCACGAAGGTGGAAAATGTGCAAGAATCAAAAGGGTTTTAGCATCCTGCGCAGAAAGAAACCGGCATTGTGCTTTTACACAATGCCGGTTTTTGTACAGTTTGTACAGCGCGGGCCATGGCCCCACAGATCCCCTTTGCCCCTGTGGGGCGGGAAACGGTCCGCCAGCCGGCGCGCCGGGCCCGGCCCAAAAGGGCCGGTTCAGTCGTCCTCGTCCTCGTCGGAGTAGATCTCGATATACTCCGGCGTGCTGGCGCGGTCAATGTACAACAGCGCCGCCAGGCCGGCGATGATCACAGCCAGCCAGCCGATGACCTTCAGAATGAATTTCCACATATTACAGCACTCCTTTCAATATGGTACCACCAAAAACGTGCCGAAGGCGTCCGCCGAAGGGCCTTCGCAGCCCGGGCAGGGGAACGCCGCGCCGAAGGCGCGCTCGGCCTCATCGTACAAAAACACATTGCCCGGCAGCAGGCTGCCCGCCTTGGGCGCCGTGCCGAAGGCCCGGCGGAATACGGCGGCCGGCAGTTCGCCCTCGGCGCCCCAATACTCTCCCTGCTCGTCTGCACCGGCCACGCGCCGCGGCGCGGGCAGGGCTAGCGTTTCCACTTCCGCATCCGGCGTGCCCCGCCGGCGCAAAGAAAGGTGCGCGGGGGAATCTTTGCCTACGGAAAGGAAAAAATAGCGGGAGGCGGTATCGTCCGGGGTGACTGCCAGGGCGATGCGTGCCGTGGCCGGCGGCGCGCCGTCGAACACGGTGGCACACCAGTGCAGCGTGCCGCGCCGCACGTAACAGCGCATGTAGGCATACACCCGGCCGCGGGCCGGCGCGCCGTAAAAATGGGTGATTTTCAGCGCCGGCAGCGTCTCGGCCGGCAGGGCCGCGGCGCTGTCCGTGAGCAAAAACGCCATCGGCACATCCCCCTTGTTTTTCACATCAAGATTCACAGATAGTATACCACATCGGCGTGCAAAGCGCAACGAAAAGCGGCGCATGGGCCGGCGCTCCATCCCGGGCGTCTTTGGCCGGGTTTGTGAAAAAAATAATTTTTGTTGTGCACACCCTAATATAATGTTAAAATAAACGTTGGCATAAAAGGCCCGCGGGCGGCTGTCCGCCGCGGACAAAAAGAGGAGAAGAGAGAAGGTTTTTTCATGTTTGCCAAGTTGAAACGCTCCGCCGAGGGCGCGCGCGTGCCGCACCGCAAGGGCACGTCCGATCTGGCAACCGTCAAAATGCCCCTGCCCACCAAAGTGGTGCTGCCCATGCAGCAGCACATCGGCGCCCCCTGTACCCCCGCTGTGAAAAAAGGCGACAGGGTCTACGTGGGCACCGTGGTGGGCAAGGCCGGCGGTTTTGTCAGCGCGGATATCCACTCCGGCGTGTCCGGCACCGTGGAGGCCATTGATTCCGTGCACATGCCCAACGGCGCCCACGTGCCGGCGGTGGTGATCGTGCCGGACGGCAGCCAAACGCCGGACCCGGCGCTGCAGGCGCCCCAGGTGACCGACGCCAAAAGCCTGGCCGACGCGGCCCGCGCCTGCGGCTTGGTGGGCCTGGGCGGGGCCGGCTTCCCCACGGCGGTGAAGCTGAGCCCCAAGGACCTTTCCGCCATCGACACGCTGATCATCAACGGCGCCGAGTGCGAACCCTATATCACCGCCGACAACCGCGAGTTCCTGGAATGCAGCGACACGGTGATGCGCGGCGTGAAGGCCGTGAAGGAGCTTTTGGGCATCAAGAACGTGGTGTTCGGCATCGAGCGCAATAAGCCCCAGGCCATCGACCTGATGTTCAGTTTGACCAAGGGCGACGCGGGCTATGCGGTGCATCCGCTGGACAGCCGCTACCCCCAGGGCGCTGAGAAGGTGCTGATCGAGCAGATCACCGGCCGGGAAGTGCCCCGCGGCGGCCTGCCCAGCGACGTGGGCGTCATTGTGATGAACGTGACCACCGTGTCCACCCTGGGCAAATATCTGGACACCGGCATGCCCCTGACCACCAAGCGCCTGACCGTGGACGGCGACGCGGTGAACCAGGCGAAAAACGTGGAAGTGGTCATCGGCACGCCCATCGAGGAAGTGCTGGAATTCTGCGGCGGAGTGAAGGACGATTTCGCCAAGCTGCTGATGGGCGGCCCCATGATGGGCACGGCCGTGGCCGATTTGCAAAGCCCGGTGCTCAAACAAAACAACGCCCTGCTGTGCCTGAGTGAAAAGGCCGCGGCGCTGCCCGCCCCCGGCCCCTGCATCCGCTGCGGGCGGTGCATCGAGGCCTGTCCCATGGGCCTGTCGCCGGTGGAGATCGCGGGCGCGTTCCAAAAGGGCAACGTGGAGGGGCTGAACGAAATGATGGTGGAGTTGTGCATCGGCTGCGGCTGCTGCACCTTCGTCTGTCCGGCCAAGCGCCCGGTGTGCCAGACCATGAACCTGGCGAAAGAGATGCTGCAGAAAGGGGGCGGCAAGTGATGGAACGGAAAAATCTGCTGGTCCCCTCCTCGCCCCATATCGTGGATGAATCCTCCACCCGGGGGCTGCTGCTGCACGTGGTCATCGCCCTGTGCCCCGCGCTGGTGGCCTCGGTGCTGTTGTTCGGCGGCCGGGCGCTGCTGGTGACGGCCGTCACCACCGCCTCCTGCGTGGGCTTTGAGGCCCTGTGGTGCCTGCTGCGCAAGCAGCCCGTCACCGTGGGCGACTTATCCAGCGTGGTCACCGGCCTGATCCTGGCCTTTAACCTGCCCGCCACCATCCCCCTGTGGATCGCCATGGTGGGCGCCTTTGTGGCCATCATCATCACCAAAGAGCTGTTCGGCGGCCTGGGCATGAACTTTGCCAACCCCGCCCTGGTGGGGCGCATCGTGCTGTTTTTGGGCTTTGCCTCCCGCATGACCCATTACCCCTATCCCGCCAAGACGAGCATCGACGCCTTTGCCGGCGCCACCCCGCTGGCGGCCGGCGTCAGCGGCATGGAAGCCTTGCCCAGCCTGCTGCTGGGCACCCACGGCGGCGTGATGGGCGAGACCTGCGCGGCCGCGCTGATCCTGGGGGGCATCTACCTCATCGCCACGCGCACCATCTCGGCGGCCATCCCGCTGACGTACCTGGGCACCGTGGCCGTGATGAGCCTTTTGTGCGGCCAGGACGTGATCCTGCAGCTTTTCAGCGGCGGTTTGCTGCTGGGCGCCTTCTTCATGGCCACCGATTATGTCACCAGCCCCTTCACCCTGAAGGGCAAGCTGGTCTTCGGCGTGGGGCTGGGGCTGATCACCTGCGCCATCCGCTTCTGGGGCAACATGGCCGAGGGCGTCAGCTTCTCCATCCTGCTGATGAACCTGCTGGTGCCTTATATCAATGATTTGACCCGCCAGAAGCCTCTGGGCGCCCCCAAAAAGAAACAGGGAGGTGCCGCAGCGAAATGAAAACAGAGAAAAAAGCATGGAATGAATTTTTAAAGCCCATCGTGGTGCTGGTGGTCATCTGCCTGGTCACCAGCACGCTGCTGGCCGTGACCAACAGCGTCACCGCGCCCATCATTGCTGAAAAGGCCCAGGGCGCGGCCGGCGAGGCCCGCCGGGCCCTGCTGCCGGACGCCGACAAGTTCGTGCCGGTGGAGGGCGTGGATATCCCGGGCGTGACCGATGTGTACAAAGCCGAGAACGGCGCGGGCGTCGTCATCACCGCCGAGGCTTCCGGCTACGGCGGCCCGGTGCCCGTGATGGTGGCGTTCGGCGCCGACGGCAGCATCGCCGCGGTGAAGTTCCTGGAGAACAGCGAGACGCCGGGCCTGGGCCAGAAGGTGCTGGAGGAGGGCTTTGGCGCCCAGTTCAGCGGCAAGGCCGCCCAGCCCATGACCCTGGCGGACATCGACGCCATCTCCGGCGCAACCATCTCTTCCACCGCCGCGGTGAACGCCATCAACAGCGCCATCGCGGCCTACGGCCAGGTAAAGGAGGGCTGAAAACATGAGTGAAAATGTGAAACAGTCCAAACTGAACATCCTGACCAACGGCCTGGTGAAAGAAAACCCCTCGCTGCGTTTGGTGCTGGGCACCTGCCCCACCCTGGCCGTGACCACCCTGGCCGTGAACGGCGTGGGCATGGGCCTGGCGGCCACCTTTGTGCTCATCTGTTCCAACATCGTCATCTCGGCGCTGCGCAAAGTCATCCCCGACAAGGTGCGCCTGCCGGCGTTCATCACCATCATCGCCACCTTCGTCACCATTTTACAGATGCTGGTAAAGGCCTTCCTGCCCAGCCTGGACACGGCCCTGGGCATCTATCTGCCCCTCATCGTGGTGAACTGCATCATCCTGGGCCGGGCCGAGATGTTCGCCTCCAAGCACGGCGTGTTCGAAAGCGCCCTGGATGGCCTGGGCATGGGCCTGGGCTTCACCCTGACGCTGGTGCTGATGGGCACGGTGCGCGAGCTGCTGGGCGCGGGCAGCGTCTTCGGCATCCATGTGATGCCCGCCAATGTGGACCCCATGACCGTGTTCATCACCCCGCCGGGCGGCTTTTTCGTGTTCGGCTGCCTGATGGCACTGGTGATCTGGATCGAGCTGAAAACCGGCAACCGTGTGAAGCGCAGCATCGGCTGCGAGGGCTGCCCCTCGGCCGGCAGCTGCGCCGGCGGCTGCGAGGCGGTGGAAGCCGCTGAAAAAACCGCTTCGGCCGCGCCCGCCCCCGCCAGGGCGGACGCCACGGTGGAAAAGGCCAAAGCGGAAAAAGACAGCGCGGAGAAAGACAGCGCGGAGAAAGGGGGCGAGGTGAATGGCTAACCTGGCAATGATCTTTTTCGGCATGATCCTCGTCAACAACTATGTGCTGGTGCAGTTTTTGGGCATCTGCCCGTTTTTGGGCGTGTCGAAAAAGCTGGATTCCGCCGTGGGCATGTCCTGCGCCGTCATCTTCGTCATGGCCCTGGCCACCGCCGTGACCTGGCCCATCTACACCTACCTGCTGCTGCCCAACGATATGGCCTATCTGCAAACCATCGCCTATATCCTCATCATCGCGGTATTGGTGCAGCTGGTAGAGATCGTGCTGAAAAAATTCATCCCCCCGCTGTATAAGGCCCTGGGCGTGAACCTGCCGCTCATCACCACCAACTGCGCGGTGCTGGGCGTGACCATCAGCGTCATCGACGACGGGTACAACTTCGCCGAGGCCATGGTGTGCGCCGTGGGCGCGGGCGTAGGCTTTTTGCTGGCCATGGTGCTGTTTTCCGGCGTGCGCAAGCGCCTGGAGGATGCAAAGCCCCCCAAATGCTTCGAAGGGCTGCCCATCACCCTGGTGTCCGCCAGCATCACCAGCCTGTCGTTCATGGGGTTCGGCGGCATCATTGAGCACATCTTCGGTGCATAAAGGAGGAGGAACGCAATGAACAGTATCCTATTGGCGGTCGCCGTCCTGTCGGGCATCGGCCTGCTGGGCGCGGTGATCCTGGTGCTTGCCTCCCACTTTATGCATGTGGTGGAAGACGAGCGCGTGGGCAAGGTGCTGGAGTGCCTGCCCGGCGCCAACTGCGGCGCCTGCGGCTATGCCGGCTGCGCCGACTATGCCAAGGCCATCGTGGAGGGCGCGCCGGTGAACAAGTGCGTGCCCGGCGGCGCGGCCACGGCTGCCGCGGCCGCGGCCATCATGGGCGTGGAGGCCGGCGAGGTGGTGAAGCGCAAGGCCATCGTGGCCTGCCAGGGCAGCTATGACCACACCACGGATAAATACCAGTACCAGGGCATCGAGAGCTGCGCCGCCTGCGCGGCCCTGTACTCCGGCCGGGCGGCGTGCGAGTACGGCTGCCTGGGCTACGGCGACTGTGTGAAGGCCTGCAAGTTCGACGCCATCACCGTGTCCAACGGCCTGGCCCGTGTGAACCCGGAGAAGTGCACCGGCTGCGGCGCCTGCGAGCAGGCCTGCCCCAAAAAGGTGATCTGGATCCGGCCGGAGAGCGAGAAGCCCGTGGTGATGTGCGCCAACCACGACCGCGGTGCCCTCACCCGCAAAGCCTGCACCGCAGGCTGTATCGGCTGCATGAAGTGCGAGAAGAGCTGCCCGGAGGACGCCATCCACGTACACAACAACGTGGCCCGTGTGGACTACGACAAGTGCACCGGCTGCCGCACCTGCATGAACGTGTGCCCCGTGCACGCCATCACCATTCCCAAAATCGTGTAAAATGGCCTGCGGTTATTTTTGGGCCATGTGGCCAGTTTTCTGGCCGCGGCCATAAAAATTCCCACGCGAATATAGGGGCGAAAGCACTGCTGCTTTCGCCCTTTTCTTATTCATTTCCCACGCTGGCCGTGCTTTTTATTGCGGCCGCTTGAACTTCAGTGAATGTATTTTGAATCCTTTCCACATCCAGCGTCAGGTTTTCATCCACACAGAGCTCTAAAAAGCGGATCAGTTGCTCCCTATCTACGGCGATATTTACAATACCGGCCATCTTAATCAGCAAAATATAATAGATTTCCATAAACCCTTTGTTCAGGCATTGGTCCAAAAGATACGTGATGGAAGGGATTTCCATCCCTTGCTCTGTGTCGTCATGACAAAAGCGAAGCCAAAGATCATAATTTTTCAAGGACCATACGATGATCTCAGTAAGCCGCTCTGAGTTTTTCTTGTTTCTTTCTCGTCTTTGTTCCGTCATGATTCCGGCCTCCGTTTTTCTTTTGATTATAGCACGGATAAAGCGTATAATTGGTTCGTAATAAAGAACACAAAGGCCGAAATTAGAAGAAAATTTGAATATAGGGGGAGCAATTTCCAAGCTGAGGCTGCAATACGGTCTCCCTCAGGACAATGTTGTCAGGGAGCTGCATCTAAGGAGGGTCACCCTTTCCCGAAGTGCCTACGCAAAACTGGAGACCAACTGAATGAATATTCGGGTCAGTGAATTGAAGGCTTTGACCCTGATTTTTCAATGTGATTTCAACGCGTTTTTTTGCAGAAATATAAATTTTGGAAGTGCTTATTATCTATTTCTGTTCAAAGCAGGGGAACATAAAGTAAAAGAGGGGATAGCGGGATGGTATTGTTGATCGCGGGCGGCACCCACACGGGGAAAACACTGCTGGCGCAAAAGCTGGTGGCGCGGCACCATTGGTCCGCTTTGTCCATCGATCATTTGAAAATGGGCCTGGTCCGCGCCGGGCTGTGCCCGCTGACGCCCCAAAGCAGCGGCGCGGAGCTGACAGAATTTTTGTGGCCCGTGGTGCGGGAAATGGTGAAAACCGCCGTTGAAAACAGCCAGGATCTGATCGTGGAGGGGTGTTACATCCCTTTTCCTGGCGGCAGGATTTTGACGGGCGCTACTTGCCCCACCTCTGTTTTGTGTGCCTGGTGTTCAGCGACGCCTATCTGCAGGGCCATTTTGCGGACGTGCTGGCCCACGCCAACGACGCCGAACAGCGCCTGGACGACAGCCTGTGCACCCGGCAGGCCCTGCTGGCGGAAAACCGGGCCAATCTGGAAGCCTGCCGCCGCTGGGGCTGCGATTATTTGCTGATCGACGGGGCCTATGCGGTGGACTGGGCGCCCTGCCCGCCGCCGCACAGGTGAGCGGGGAGGCACAACCTTTTTCGCCGGCGCGCCCCAGACGGGCACCGTGGATACGGCGTGCCCAGGCGGCAGCCGTTCCGCGCTAAACCGCGCCTGGCCGCGGGAGAGGCCCTGTCGGCGCAAAAAAGGTTCCGCAACCGATTGGCCACGGAACCTTGTCTGTTTATTCTTTTTTGCTTGGTATGCGGACTACACTGATGACATCGACCTAAAACGGATCGTGCAACAGGCCCCGCTAAGTTTTAGTCTGCATGGGGAGATCCTCCCGCAATTAGTTTTGTTTTTGCACTTAAGCAATCAGCTGAGATCAGTTTTCGTTCGGACCCTACGTTTCTTGCGCGATCGCCAGTTTAAATGTTGATAGACACTTAAATTCTTATTTGGGATCTAGATGCGTTCCAAACCGGTTTCCTCAAATGAAATCTGTTCTTTTTGTGCGCTGCAGCTTAAGCTGCAGGAAAACCAACTAGTACATGGGACTAAACTCCTCTTATTGTCTTGCTACAGATTGAGAAACAAAATATCCTGTTTCATGCGATCTATATCAATTTGCGGCTTTGTGCCCGTTATGTGCAAGGCGCGATACTCTTTTTAGACGATTCCCGCTCTTGCGAATCGGCCCTTTGTCTCATCTCCTGCGCTTTCTCGTCACGCAACACCGGACTGGCCTTTACCTAAAATCTGGTTTGATGAAAGCAGATCGTCTAGAGTTATGCGCCTTGCACCAACTGCACGGGTTCTTCAGTCTGGTACATGGGCTCCAACTCCTTTCTTTTGTTCTGTCTATATTATAGCCTGGTTTGGGGCCGGCGTCTATTGGCAAAATAGATGGACTTTTGACGTGCTTTATGTACAAATCAACCAATCCATCCCCTTGCCCCCCAAGGGAAAAGCGGATATAATAGGGATAGAAACACACGGGGCCGGCATCCATCGGCCCGGAAAGCGGGGAGCTATGAAAGCACACGTGCAAAAACAGGCGCCTTTGGCGCTGCTGTATAATTTGGCGGCCGACACACAGGCCGGCGCCGCGGTGCGCGGCGCGCTGGCGCGCTGCGGCGTGCCCGTGCGGGACATTTTACCCGCCCAGGCCGACTGCACCGTAGCCGCGCTGGAAGCGGGCGGCCCTTCGGCCGACGGCGCGCCGGCCGCGCAGGACGCGCCCGCCGGGCCGGCATTGCTGTTCAGCAGCCTGCCCGAGGCCACGCTGAACGCGGCCCTGGCGGCCCTGCGGGAGGCAGGCGCGCCCGTGGCGCTGAAAGCGGTGGTGACGCCCACCAGCCGCACCTGGACGCTGCGCGCCCTGCTGGAGGAGCTTTCGCGGGAACACGCCCTGATGCAGGGGCGGTCCTCTTAAAACGGCAAGGAGGGAAGGCCATGAATTTTGACGGCATCATCGCCGATCTGAAGGCGAATAAATTGGCCGGCCGCGCCTACGAGCGGGTGGGCGCGCCGGGCAAATTCCGGGACAGGGTGACGGTGTACCGGGACGGCAAGCTGCTGTTCGAACGGTTCTGCTACGGCGAGGCCGCGGGCCGCGTGTGCACCCTGCAAGCGCCCGGTGCGGACGCCAGCGGCCGCATCGCCTGGGATTACGACGCCTGCCCCTACAGCGGCAAAAAAGAGGCGCCGGCCACGCTGACGGGCGCGGGCCGCGGCGCGCTGGTGTTCGACGGAAAGCCCGCCCTGTGGCAGCCCGTGGCGGACCTGGCCACGGACGCGGCCAACGGCTACGGCAAACTGCGGATGTTCTTTTTGCGTCTGCTGGGCTAAAAATGAAACAAGTGCCCTCCGTGCGCCAACGCGCCTCACGGAGGGCACTTTTCTTCGCCGCGGGACGGGGGGCCGCTCAGCCCCGCGTCTTATGCCAGTAGGCGCTCATGGAAAAATCCCCGCTCTCGGTTTTTTCCTCGCCCAGGCCGATGTCCGCCGGCGGCGTGAAGGCATGGGCCGCCTCCACGGTGGGGAATTCCACCTCCGCGTAGAAGAACTGGCTGGGCAAGCCCTCGTCCACCAGGCTCACCTCCAGCAGTTCGCCGCCGGGCAGGCGGTATACCTTGAATTCCTTGGTCACCAGGGGCTTGCCGATGAAAGCCTCCAGTTTGCGGAAGGTATCGGCGTCGATATCCGTCTCGATCTCCTCCCGGGCCAGGGTCCCTTTGCCCTTGAAGCACAGCACATAGCGCGCCGCGCCCTCCTGCACGCTCTCGCGGATGCGCACCACGGGCGCGGTGGCCACATAGCCCTGGCGCACGGCGGCCTCGCACACCAGGGGCAGGTTTTGGGGAAAGCCGCCGATCAGCCATTTGCGTTCGATCTCCATAAAAACCACCTATCTTTTTTGTCTGATTTCCTTTATAATAGCATCATACCGCATCTAAGACAACACCACACAAAGACCGCCTGCCGGCTGCGCACCCGTCTTGCTTACAGCTTTCCCGCCATCTTTTACAAAAATCCTCGGCGATCAACAAAGGATCGCCTGCGGTTTTTGCTTCATCGGGCGAGAAATCTGCCGACGCCATCCGGGCACGTTCTTTGTGCGGTGCCGCCCTGAACCGAAAAATCGAGGGATATCATGAAAAGCGAGCGAAGCTACCCCAAATTCACCGTCACCCCCAAAGCCGAACGGGCCCTGGCCGCCGGACACCCCTGGGTGTACGACACCGAGGTGCTGCGCCGGGACGGCGCCCTGTGCGAAAACGGCGCTGTCGTGGACGTGGTCAGCACCAAGGGCCGTTATCTCGGCAGCGGCTTTTTAAGCGAAAAAAGCAAGATCCGCGTGCGCGTGTTCTCCAAAAACGCCAACGACGCCTTTGACGAGGCCTTTTGGCGCCGCCGGCTGGAACACGCCTGGAACTACCGCAAAACCGTGCTGCGTCCCCAGGACCTGTCCTGCTGCCGCGTCATCTTCGGCGAGGCCGACCATTTCCCCGGCCTGACTGTGGACCGCTTCGGCCCGCTGCTGTGCGTCCAGGTGCTGAGCGTGGGCATCGAGCGGCTGAAAGGCCTGCTGCTGCCCTTGCTGGTGGACGTCCTGCGGGCCGACGGGCAGGACATCGCCGGCGTGTACGAGCGGGGCGACGTGGCCATCCGCGGCCTGGAGGGCCTGCCCCAGCACAAGGGCTGGTTTCCGCTGCCCGGCCTGCCCACGCCCCCAAGCCCGCTGGCGGACATTGTGGAGAACGGCGTGCGCTACACCGTGGACGTGGAGAACGGGCAAAAAACCGGCTTTTTCCTGGACCAGAAATACAACCGCGCCGCCGTGGCCCGCCTGGCCGCGGGCAAAACGGTGCTGGATTGCTTCACCCACACCGGCTCGTTCGCCTTGAACGCGGCCAGGGGCGGCGCCGCCCACGTGACGGCCGTGGACGTCAGCGAGGCGGCCGTGGCCATGGCGCGCCGCAACGCCGAGGCCAACGGCCTGGCCGACGTGATGGAGTGCGTGGCCGCGGACGTGTTCGAGCTGCTGCCCACCCTGCCGCCCCACAAATACGACTTCATCATTTTGGACCCGCCGGCCTTTACCAAAAGCCGCAAGACCCTGCCCAGCGCCCTGCGCGGGTATAAGGAGATCAATTACCGCGCCATGAAGCTGCTGCCCCGGGGCGGATATCTGGCCACCTGCAGCTGCAGCCACTTCGCCACCGAGGAGGCGTTCGTGAAGATGCTGCACGCCGCCGCCCGCGACGCGGGCGTGCAGCTGCGGCAGATCGAGGCGCGCCAGCAGGCGCCGGACCATCCCATTTTGTGGGGCGTGCCGGAGACCAATTACCTGAAGTTTTATCTGTTCCAGGTGGTGTGAATCCCGCTTTCCCCGCTTTCTTGAAAGAAAGCGGGGCAAAGAACTTTAGTTGCCCTTCGGGCATGCATTGCCGGCAGGTCCGGCCTGCCCGCAGCCGCACCCACGCCCTTTTCCCGCCGCAAATCAGCCAAAAAGAAAGAGGTGCCCTTATGCAGATTCCCCTCCCGTCCATCCTGTGTTTGCTGGCCAGCACGCTGGTGGCCATCGGCGTGCCCATGGCCCTGGTCATCTTCGGCAAGGTGCGGTATCACATCGCGCTGAAACCGGTTATCACCGGCGCGCTGTGCTTCGTCATCGGCGCCATGGTGCTGGAAAGCCTGATGCACCAGCTGGTGTTCCGCCTGGTGCCCACGCTGCCCCTGCGGCCCTGGCTGTACGTGGCCTACGGCGCCCTGGCCGCCGGCGTGTTTGAAGAGGTGGCCCGCTTCGTGGGCCTGAAAGCCCTGTGCCGCTTCGAGCGGCCGGACCTGCGCACCGGCTTTGCCTACGGCATCGGCCACGGCGGCATCGAGAGCATTCTGCTGATGGGCGCCACCGGCATTTCCTCCCTGGCGCTGATGGTGACGGTGAACCGCGCCGGCGCCGAAAATTTGCTGTCCACCCTGGAGGGCGCCCAGCGCACGGCCATGGAGGCCCAGCTGGCCGCGGCGGCGGCCACGCCCTCCTGGCAGTACCTGCTGGGCGGGTACGAGCGGCTGGTGGCCATCACCCTGCACCTGGCCCTCAGCATTTTGGTGTGGATGGCGGCGGCCGGCTGGCTGCCCAAGGCGTTCCTGGGCATCTCCATTTTACTGCACGCGCTGGCCGACGTGCCCGCGGCCATGGCCCAGGCGGGCCTTTTGGGCAATCTGCTGCTGGTGGAAGCCCTCACCACCCTGGTCACGGTCTACGTGGTCTGGTATGTGCACACGCTGTACAAGCGGGCAAAAAAGCACGCTGAAATGCATATCGCGCCGCTGTAAGGCGCGGGAAAGGGGCGGGCGATGCAGCAGGGCCGTCTGTTCGAGATCGTCTATCTGTTACAGCACAAGGGCCGCATGAGCGCCGGTGAGCTGGCGCGCCATTTCGAAGTGTCGGAGCGCACCATCCGCCGGGACATCGACGCCTTGAGCGCCGCCGGCGTGCCCGTGTACACCCAGCGGGGCGCGGGCGGCGGCATCGCGCTGCTGGAGGGCTATGTGCTGGACCGCGCCGCCCTGAGCAAGGCCGAGCGCGGCGAGGTGCTGGCGGGCATCGAGGGCATTGCCAGCCTGGGCGACGGCGACGCCCAGCGCACGCTGACCAAGCTGCGCGGCGCCCTCTCCGGCCCGGCCGGGGACGGCGGCGCCTGGATCAGCGTGGATTTCTCCGCCTGGGGCGGCGGCCCCATGCAGAAAGAGCGGTTCGATCTGCTGAAACAGGCCATCCTGGCGCGGCGGGCCGTTTCCTTCCGCTACCACAGCGCCGGCGGCCGCTGCACCCAGCGCACCGTGCACCCGGCCCGGCTGTGCTATAAAAGCCAGGACTGGTATCTCCAGGCCTTCTGCGCTGAGCGCCAGGCCTTCCGCACCTTTAAGGTGTGCCGCATGCTGGACCTCGTCCCCCTGGACGAGACCTTCCCCGCGGACGCGGCCCATGTGCCGCCGCCTTTGGACTGGGCCGACACCGCGGACACGCCCTTCGTGACGCTGGAGCTGATGTTCGCCCAGGCCGCCGCCCACCGCGTTTACGATCTGTTCAGCCCGAAGGAGATCCTGCAATTGCCGGACGGGCGCTTTTTCGTGACCACCCGCTGGCCGGACGACGGCTGGGTGCGCAGCGTGCTGCTGGGGTTCGGCGACGACGTGGTGGTGCTGGGCCCGCCCCATGTGCAGCGGGACCTGGCGCTGATGGCCCGGCGTTTGGCCGAGCTTTATCCCTACGAATAAACAAAAGTTTTTGAACCGGACACGGCGTGTCCGGTTCTTTTTTCTATAATGGAAGCATCACAAGGCGAGAGCCGGAAGGAGAAAAACAATGGAACAAATGCACTTTTGCCAAAGCTGCGGCATGCCGCTGATGGGCGAACAGGATAAAGGTACCGAGGCAAGCGGCGCGCGCAGCGAGGATTACTGCACGTATTGCTACCGGGACGGCGGGTTCACCCAAAGCTGCACCATGGAGGAAATGATCGACTTCTGCGCGCAGTTCGAAGCCGAGCAGGGCCGTGCCGCCAGCGCCGAGGAGGCGAAGGAACAAATGCGCCAGTGGTTCCCCACGCTGAAGCGGTGGCGGCATCAGGATGCGTAGCTCATTCGGCCGGGGATGAAGGCGGCGTGGGCGGGTGAGCACTGGGCCCTTGGCGAGGCTGTTGAAACGGGCAGCGTCTCCTTTGCTTCGCAAGAAATCATGGACACAGCGTCTGATTGCCGCTTGTCCTCGCAAGTTACATCTTCGAAAGATGACAACGCGCCGTACGGCGCGATTACGAAAAACATGCGTAGCGGTACTCTTTTGGCACCAAAAGAGTACCCAGAAAAGTGCCGCTGTCCGCACGCAGCGGACCCACGCGCCCCGCAGGGCGCCCCGGCAGGAACGCCGGTATATCCCATCCATGTTCGTCGCTCCGTCCTAGCGAACGCAAAAAGCAAAGCGTTCGCCTTGACGGCCTCACGAGCGCAGCCAGTCGCCCGCCGCCCCCCATGGGCGGGCGAGAGCA
>CAJMEU010000053.1 GCA_905212515.1 uncultured Oscillospiraceae bacterium
CGGCCCACGGGCGTCAGCACGCCCCGCCGGTGGATCGCCGGCAGCCGGGGCATTTTTTTGCGCCAATCCCCGCCCGGCGCCACCATCGGGGGGCGGGGCCGGGGTGCCGCGGGCCGGCCGCCGGCGGGCTTTTTCTGCGGCACCGGCATGTATGGAGGCGAAATCATTCTGCGGGCGGCCCAGCCGCCCCGGGTGGACGAGCAGCATATCACCTGCGCGATACTGGACGCCGAGGGCATACGCCGCCTGCGCCCGGTGCTGGAGGAATTTGCCCGCGTTTTCGGCGAGGACGAACAGGAATTGTACGCGCTGCCCTTTTACCGTCTGACGCCCAACGCCGCCAACCCCTACCGGCAGATGTACACCTCGGTTTGAAGTACGCCCTTTTACTCCCGCAGCCACGGCCCGCGGGAGTTATTTTGTAAAAAACAGAAATTTTTCTACACTTCCGCATAGACATGTGCTATAATGGCTTTGTTCCGAAAGTGCAAAAATAGTAGATGAAAATGCAAATTTGAAGGGAGTTTTTTTATGTGCGGCATCATTGGCTTTACCGGGGCGCGCAACTGCGCCGAGATCCTTCTGGACGGCTTGCAGCAGCTGGAATACCGAGGGTACGATTCGGCGGGGCTGGCCATCGGGCAGGAAGGCGCGCTGCGTACTTATAAGGCCGTGGGCCGCATCGCGGATCTGCGCGCGAGCCTTGGCACGCCTTTGCCCGCCGGGCACACAGGCATCGGCCACACGCGCTGGGCCACCCACGGCCGCCCCAGCGCGGCCAATTGCCATCCCCATCTGGACGCCTCGGGCCGGGTGGCTGTGGTGCACAACGGCATCATTGAAAACTACCGCGCTTTGCGGAAACAGCTGATGGACGAGGGCGTGGCGTTTCGCAGCGAGACCGATTCGGAGGTGGTGGCGCAGCTGCTGGGCCGCTATTACACCGGCGATATGAAGGAAACGCTGGTGAACGTGCTGCCCATGCTGGAGGGCTCGTTTGCCCTGGGCGTGCTGGACGCCGGCGCCCCGGACGCCCTGTACTGCGCCCGCCGCCACAGCCCCCTGCTGGTGGGCCTGGGCCGGGGCGAGCAGTTTATTGCCAGCGACGCCGCGGCCCTGCTGGAGCACACCCGCGAGGTGCTGCCCTTGGAGGACGGCGAACTGGCCGTGCTGACGCCAAGCGCCGTGCATTTGTACGGCCCCGGCGGTGAAGAGCGCCGGCGCGCGGCCGCGCACATCACCTGGGACGCGGGCGCGGCGCGCAAGAATGGCTTTGCCCATTTCATGCTGAAAGAGATCTGCGAGCAGCCCCAGGCGCTGCGGGACACGCTGGCCCACTATGTGGACCTGGAGAACCTGACCATCCGGCGGGAGCAGATGCCCTTTACCAAAGAGCAGGCCCAGGCTTTGCAGGAGCTGACCATCGCCGCCTGCGGCACGGCCTACCACGCGGGCATGATGGGCCGCAGCTTATTGGAGAGCGTGGCCGGCGTGCGCACCCGGGCCGAGATCGCCAGCGAATACCGCTACGGCCCCATCCGCCTGCCGGAGGGCGGGCCGGACAGCGCCGTGTTCCTGGCGGTGAGCCAGTCCGGCGAGACGGCCGACACCCTGGCGGCCCTGCGCCGCGCCAAGGGCCTGGGCATGCGGGCCATCGCCTTTTCCAATGTCATCGGCGCGACCATTGCCCGAGAGGCGGACACGGTGCTGTACACCCTGGCCGGGCCGGAGATCGCCGTGGCCTCCACCAAAGCCTATCTGACCCAGGTGCTGCTGTTCGAAATTCTGGCCCTGGACCTGGCCCATCTGCGCGGCCGCCTGGACGACGCCCAGCTGAAGGACGCGCTGGCCGAACTGGCCGAACTGCCCCGCATGGCCCAGGATATCCTGGACAAAAAAGACATGGTGCTGGATTTTGCCAGGCACAACCGCGCCTGCCACGACATTTTCTTCATCGGCCGCCTGATGGACTACACCACCAGCCTGGAGGCCGCGCTGAAGCTGAAGGAGGTGTCCTACCTGCACAGCGAGGCTTATGCCGCCGGCGAACTGAAGCACGGCACCATCGCCCTGATCGACGAGGACACTTTGGTGGCCGCCGTGGCCACCCAGCCGGAGATCCTACAAAAGACGTACGCCAATATGCAGGAGGTAAAGGCCCGGGGGGCTGACCTGCTGCTGAGCGGCACGCCGGGGCCGGAGCTTCCCGAGGACTGCGCGGTGTGGCCCGTGGAGGGGGTCTCGCCCTCTGTGGCGCCGCTGCTGGCCACCATCTACGCCCAGCTGTTCGCCTACTACACGGCCCTGATGCACGGATGCGACATCGACAAGCCCCGCAACCTGGCCAAAAGCGTAACTGTGGAATAAAAAAGGAAAAGGTACCGGTTGTTCCGGTACCTTTTCCTTTTTGAAAGCGGCGTGCCCGCCCTTTGGGCCCGCGCGCAGGGAACCGCGTGTTCAGCCGTGTTTATTGCGGCGATACAGATCGATGCCGGCGGAGATGATGATCACCGAGCCGATCATCAAATCCTGCACATAGGGGGACACGCCCACCAGGTTGGCGCCGTTGTACAGGATGGTGATGAACAGCACGCCCAGCATCGTGCCGGCGATGCTGCCGCGCCCGCCGCTGAGCGAGGCGCCGCCGATCACCGCCGCCGCGATGGCCTGCATCTGGGTGTTGTTCACACCCAGCGTCGGCAGGCCGGAGGAAGCGCGCGAGGTGGCAATGATCGCGGAGACAGCCGCCGCCACACCGCTGATCACAAAGGCCAGCATGCGGATGCGGCGCACGTTGATGCCCGACAGGCGCGCCGCGCTGTCGTTGCCGCCGGAGGCAAAGCACATTACGCCGAAGGAGGTGCGGTGCAGGGCCACATAGCACGCGATGGTCAGGATGACCACGACGATGACTTGGAACGGCACGCCGGCCACCTTGCTGTTGCCGATGAAGTCAAAGGCTTCGGGCAGGCCGCGCACGGCGTCGCCGTTGCACAGAATCAGCGCCAGGCCCGCGCTGTTTGAAAGCCGCGCGGGGCCCAAAAAAGCCGCCGGACGCCTCTTCGGGCGGCCCGACAGCCTTCTTTTCCCTTTCTTTTCGCTTTAAAAGCCGCCGTCGGCCTTGCGCCAGGCGGCTTCTTCAGCCCCATTTCATCAGGGCGAAGGCCGCCAGGCACAAAGCGCTGCACAGCAAAATGGCCTTGGCGCCCCACAGGGCGATCAGCGCCATGGCGCAGCAGGCGCCCAGGATAAAAACCAAAATGACGCCGAAATAGCAGGCCGCGGCCAACGCCTCGCCCCGGTCGCGCCCGGCCACGGCGTGGTACAAGTGCTCGCCCGCGCTGCGCAGGTTGCCGGTGCAGAAGGTGGTGGCGTAAGCCATGCCGTGTGTTTTGCGGAAGCCGGTGAACTGCACCGCGCACACAAAGGATACAGTCACGTTCACCGCGGCGTCCGGCACGCCGGCGGGCAGGAAGGCGATGGCGGCCAGCAGCGCCGCCTCGGCCAGCACCAGGGCGTGTTCCCACCTGGCCCATCCGCGTTTGTCCAGCACCGTGCGCAAGCCCTCGCTGACCAGCACCCCGGCCAAAAATGCCCCCAGGGGCACCAGGTAATACAGGGCCTGTCTGTCCCGCTGCATGGCGTAAATGGCAAACAGGGCCATGTTGCCCGTCTGCGCGTTGGCGAACACCTTGCCGTGCAGCGTGTAGGTGTACACCTCCAAAAAGCCGCCCACAAAAGCCAGCAGCAGGCCCACGCGCAGCCGCTCGTGGGCGGGGACGGCCGGCCTTTCCCCTTTTGTCATTGTCCCATCCCCCTTTGCGTCACGCGGGCGCGAACTGGCTGTTGTACAGCCTGGCGTAGAACCCGCCCTTGGCCAGCAGTTCGGCGTGGGTGCCCTGTTCCACGATATGGCCGGCGTCCATCACCAAAATGCGGTCCGCGGTTTGGATGGTGGACAGCCGGTGGGCCACCACGAAGCTGGTGCGTCCCTGCATCAGCTTTTCAAAGGCCCGCTGCACCAGCATTTCCGTGCGGGTGTCGATGCTGGAGGTGGCCTCGTCCAAGATCAGCATGTCGGGCGCGCACAGCATGATGCGCGCGATGCACAGCAGCTGTTTTAGCCCCGCCGACACGTTGCCCCCGCCCGGCGCGATGACCGTGTCGTACCCCTGGGGCAGCCGTTTGATGAACCCGTGGGCATAGGCCGCCTTGGCCGCCGCCTTCACTTCCTCGTCCGTGGCGCCGGGGCGCCCGTAGGCGATGTTTTCGCGCACGGTGGCGTTTTTCAGCCAGGTCTCCTGCAATACCATGCCGTACATGCCGCGCAGCGCGTCCCGCTTCAGCGCCAGGATGGGGTTGCCGTCCACGGCGATGCGGCCGCTGTCCACGTCGTAAAAGCGCATCAGCAGGTTGATCATGGTGGTCTTGCCGCAGCCCGTGGGCCCCACGATGGCAATGCGCTGGCCCGGCTGTACCCGCAGGTTGAAATGCTCGATCAGGGGCACCGCGGGCGTGTAAGAGAAGCTGACGTCCTCCACGTCCACCGCGCCGCGGCAGCTTTCCGGCGCCAGGGCATCGGCTGCGTCCGGCTGCTCGGCCTCTTCGTCGATCAGGGCGAACAGCCGCTCGGCGCTGGCCACGGCCGTCTGCATCTGGGTCAGCACGCCCGTCACCTCGTTGAAGGGTTTCGTATATTGGTTGGCATAAGTGAGGAAACAGCTCAGCTGCCCCACGGTGATGGACCCGCCGATGGCGCTGACGGCGCCGAACACGGCCACGGCCGCGTACACGGCCGCGTTGACGAAACGGGTGCCCGGGTTGGTCATGGAGGAGTAAAAGGTGCTTTTCAGGCCCGAGTCGTACAATTCGTCGCTGATGGCGTCAAAGGCGGCATAGCAGCGCTCCTCATAGCCGAAGGCTGTCACCACGTCCTGGCCGGACACCATCTCGTTCACGAAGCCGGACAGCCGCCCCTGGGCGTCGCTTTGCTTTTTGAAATACCGGGCGGATTTTTTGGCGATGAACCCCGCGTACCAGATGGACACCGGCGTCACCAGCACCACCACCAGGGCGATGAAGGGGTTCAGCACCAACATCACGGCCAGGGTGCCCAAAATGGTGGCCACGCCCGGCAGCAGCTGGGTCAGGCCCTGTAACAGGCCCTCGGACACCCACTCGGCGTCGTTCACCATGCGGCTGATGATGTCGCCATGGGTGTGGCCGTCGATGTAAGAAAGGGGCACGCGGTTGATCTTGACGAAGGCTTGGCGGCGCATGTCGTTGGCGGCGTCGGCGCTGACGCGGCGCACGCACACGTTCATCACCCACTGGCAGCCCGCGGCCAGCAGCACACACACGCCCAGGGCCAAAAGCCAGCGCAGCACGCCGGCATAATCCACCTGGCCGGGGGCCACGGCGCAGTCAATGGCGCGGCCGATGAACACCGGCCCCAGCAACGTGAACAGCACGTACAGCAAGGCCCCGGCAAAACCCAGCACAAGCCGCCCGCGGTAGGGGCGCGTGTAAGTCAGCACGCGATTAACGGTATCTTTCACGCGCCCACCTCCCCGATGCCCTGGCTGCGGCAGATCTCTTTGTATACCTCACAGGTTTCCAGCAGCTCTTCATGGGTGCCGAAGCCCACCTGGGCGCCGTCGTCCAGCACCAGAATTTTGTCGGCGTTTTTGATGGTAGAGGCCCGCTGGCTGATCATCACCACGGTCATGTCCCCGGTGCCGGCCTTGAGGGCCCGGCGCAGAGCGGCGTCGGTGGCGTAGTCCAGCGCGGAGGCCGAATCGTCCAAAATGAGGATGGAGGGGTGTTTGGCCAGGGCGCGGGCGATGGTCAGGCGCTGGCGCTGCCCGCCGGAAAAATTTTTGCCGCCCTCCTCCACCGCCGTGTCCAGGCCGTCCGGCTTTTCGCGCACGAAGGCGGCGCCCTGGGCCGTTTCCAGCGCTTGCCACAGCGCCTCGTCCGGGGCGTTTTCCGCCCCCAGCTGCAAGTTGGAGCGGATGGTCCCGGCGAACAGCCGCGCCGTCTGGGGCACCAGGCCGATGCGCCCGCGCAGGCTTTTCAGCGTGTAATCCCGCACGTTTACGCCGTCCACCAGCAAGGCGCCCTCGGTGGCGTCGTACTCGCGGCACAAAAGGCGCACCAGGGTGGTCTTGCCGCAGCCCGTGCCGCCGATGACGCCCAGCGTCTGCCCCGGCTGCACGGCGAAGGTGAGGCCCTCCACGGCCTTGTCGCCGCCGGAGGGATAGGTGAAGCCCACCCCACTGAACTGGATGCGCGGCGCGCCAGCCTTCGGCGCGGCATCCGCCGCGTCCGCCGCCGGCTGGGTCAGGCTGCTTTCCAGGTTCAGCACCTCGGCCACGCGGCCGGCGCTGGCCATGGCCTTCGTCAGCGTGACGATCACGTTGGCCAGCACCACCAGGGCCAGCAGGGTCTGCGTCATATAATTGACCAGGGCGATCACCTGGCCCTGGGCGAGGATGCCCAGGTCAGTATAGCGCGCGCCCAGCCACACGATGGCCACGATGGCCAGATTGACGATGACGGAGGTGATGGGGTTCAGCGCCGCGCTGATTTTGCCCACCCACACGCTGGCCGCGGCCAGGTCGTCGCCGGCGGCGGCGAAGGTGTCGATCTCGCTTTCCTGCTTCGAGAAGGCGCGGATGACGCGCACGCCCTCCAGGTTTTCCCCCGCCAGGCGGGAGATGCGGTCCTGCCGCTGCTGGATCTGGGTATAAAAGGGCACGCTGCGGCTCATGATGAGATACAGCGTGGCCACGATGAGGGGCGTGGAGATGAGGAAGATGAGGCCCACCTTCCAGTTGATGGACAGGGCCATGACGATGGACCCCACGGTGAGGAAGGGGGTGCGCACGCCCAGGCGGATGGCGATGTTGATGCCCGTCTGGATTTGGGTGACGTCGTTGGTCAGGCGGGTGATGAGGGAATCCGTGCCCACGGCGCCGTACTCGGCCCGGGACAGGCCCATCACCCGGTGGAACAGCTGCCGGCGCAAGCTGCGGCCGAAGCCATAGGCGCAGGTGGCGGCAAAGTATTGGCAGATGATGGCGAAGCACAGGCCCACCGCCGCCAGGCCCAGCATGGCCGCGCCGTGCAGCACCACATAGCGCACGTCGCCGTTCTTGATGCCCACGTCGATGATCCGGGCCATCAAAAGGGGCACCAGCAGCTCCAGGATCGCCTCGCCCAGCTTGAACAGCGGCCCCAGGATGAGCCGCGCGTATTGCCCTTTAAAATTGGAAAGCAGCGCTTTCAAACAGGTCCCTCCCCCATGCGCGCCGCGCGTGTGGCGCGGCCGCAAAATCATACATATTTTATCACAGCGGCGGCCCCGTTACAACCAAAAAGCCGCCCAGGCGGGAAAATTCGTCCGCGTTTGTCCGCCCTTCCGCCTTGACAAGACGGCCCCTCTGCCCGTATGCTGGATTTGAGGCAAAGGGGGCTTTTCCCTCGTTGCGTGGAAAGAGGTGTTGTCTGCCATGTATAAAGTGATGATCGTGGAGGACGACGAGGCCATCGCCCAGGTGCTGGCCCGCGTCCTGGAGAAATACGGCTACCAGCCGGTGCGCACCGTGGATTTCGCCCATGTGGACGCCGAGTTCGCCGCCGCAGGGCCCCACCTGGTGCTGCTGGACATCGGCCTGCCGCTGTACGACGGCTACCACTGGTGCCGGGCCATCCGCGCGGCCAGCAAAGTGCCCATTTTATTCCTGTCCAGCGCGGCCGACAATATGAACCAGGTGCTGGCCCTGAGCCTGGGCGCGGACGATTTTCTGGCCAAGCCCTTCGATTTGTCGGTGGCCATGGCCAAGGTGGAGGCCCTGCTGCGGCGGGCCTACGCCTTCTCCGCCGACACGGCCGTGCTGGCCTGCGGCGGCGCGGTGCTGAACCTGCAAAACGCCACCGTCAGTGCCGGCGGCCAGGTGCAGGAGCTGACCAAGAACGAATTCCGCATTTTGCAGCTTTTGTTCAGCCGGCGCGGGCGTATCGTGCCCCGGGCCGACATCATGCAGGCCCTGTGGGATTCGGAGGCGTTCGTGGACGACAACACCCTGACGGTGAACATCGCCCGCCTGCGCAAAAAGCTGGACGCCCTGGGCCTGCCGGAGCTGATCCGCACGCAGAAGGGCGTGGGCTATCTGGTGGAGGACACGGTATGAAACGGCGGTTTTTGCGCTATGTGCGCGGCCATTGGCAGGGGCCCCTTCTGCTGGGGCTGTGCTGCGGCCTTTTGTTCCTGCTGAACCTGCTGTACCACGGCCCGGCCGAGCAGCCACGCTACACCAGCCTGCTGTTGTGCTGCGTGGGCGCGCTGTTCTATCTGCTGGACTTTGGGCGCTGGGCCCGGCGCCAGGCGGCGGCCGAGGCGCTGGCGCGCATGCTGCCCGCGCCGCTGGACTTCTCGGGCCTGGAGGGCCTGTACGCGCCGGACGAGCCCCTACCTGCTTTGGTGCGGCAGGTGGAGGCCCTGCGCATCGTCGGGGCCGACCGGCTGCGCCAGCGCCAGGCCGACGCGTCGGATTATTACACCCTGTGGGCCCATCAGGTCAAAACGCCCCTGGCGGCTTTGCGCCTGCTGGTGCAGGAGGACCCCGCCCTGCCCGGCCGGGGCGCCTATCTGCAGGAATTGTGCAAGCTGGAGCAGTATGTGGACATGGTGCTGTCCTATGCCAAGCTGGACAGCTTTTCCGCCGACCTGTACCCCGTGCAGGCGGACCTGGCCGCCCCGGTGGCGGCCGCGGCAAAACGGGTGTCGCCCCTGTTCATCCACCAAAGCCATACCTCTTTGCAGGTGGAGGACGTGCACCTGCCGGTGGTCACGGACGAAAAATGGCTGGCCTTCGCCCTGGAACAGCTGCTGACCAACGCCGTGAAATACACCCCCAGCGGCACGGTGCGCCTTTATCTGGACCCTCAGCGCCCGACCACCCTGGTGGTGGAGGACAGCGGCATCGGCATCGCGGCCGAGGACCTGCCCCGCATCGGCCAGCGGGGATTCACCGGGCAAAACGGGCGCCTGGCCGGCGGGCGGCGCAGCACGGGCATCGGCCTGTACCTGACCAAGGAGATCTTGGGCCGCCTGGGCCACGGGTTTGCCATCGACAGTACGCCCGGCAAGGGCACGCGGGTGCGCATCAGCTTTTCCCGGCCGGACCTGGCGGTGGATTAAGGTGACAAAATTGTAAGCCCCCGAAGCCTTTTTGTAAGGCAAAGCGATGGCGGCGGCCGCCCCCTGTGTATTAGAATGAAAACAGATAAGACGCGCTGGCGCAGGGAAGCATCGGTTTTGGCTGACGGTTCTTGCGCCAACACGCCCAAAACAAGGAGGCTATCCGCATGTCATTGCTGACTGTGACGCATTTGCAGAAAATCTACACCACCCGCTTCGGCGGCGCCCAGGTGGAGGCTTTGCGCGACGTGAACTTCACCGTGGAAGAGGGCGAGTACGTGGCCATCATGGGCGAGAGCGGCTCGGGCAAGACGACGCTTTTGAACATCCTGGCCACGCTGGACAAACCCACCGCCGGCGCCGTGGCCCTGCGCGGGCAGGACCTGGCCCGCGTGGCCGAGGGCAAGCTGGCCCAGTTCCGGCGCGAGCACCTGGGCTTCGTGTTCCAGGACTTCCACCTGCTGGACACCTTCACCCTGCGGGACAACATCTACCTGCCCCTGGTGCTCAGCCGCCGCGGCCCGGCCGAGATGGCCGCCCGCCTGGAGCCCATCAGCCAGGCCCTGGGCATCACCGATCTTTTGGAAAAATTCCCCTACGAAGTATCCGGCGGCCAGAAGCAGCGCGCCGCCGTGGCCCGAGCCCTCATCACCCACCCGGACATCCTGCTGGCCGACGAGCCCACGGGCGCCCTGGACTCGAAGGCGTCGGCCGCTTTGCTGCGCCAGTTCGGGCAGATCAACCGCGGCGGGCAGACGGTGCTGATGGTCACCCACTCGGCCCGGGCGGCCAGCTGCGCCTCCCGCGTGCTGTTCATCAAGGACGGCATCGTCTTCCACGAGCTGTACCGCGGCCAGATGACGGACCGGGAGCTGTACGCCAAGATCAGCGACACGCTGACGATGCTGGCCAGCGGAGGTGACGTGCAATGAGCGGCCTTTTCTACCCCCGCCTGGCGCTACGCAACCTTGTTAAAAACCGCAGCACCTACCTGCCCTACCTGCTCACGGGCACGGTTTGCGTGGCCATGTACTACATCATGCAGTCCATCAGCATGAACGAGGGCCTGATGCAGGTGCCCGGCGCCGCCGTGGCGCTGACCATTTTCTGGCTGGGCACCGTGGTGATCGCCATCTTCTGCGTGATCCTGATCTTCTACACCAACAGCTTCCTCATCAAGCGGCGCCGGGGCGAGTTCGGCCTGTACTGCGTGCTGGGCATGGAGAAGCGCCACGTGGCGCTGGTGCTGTTTTTCGAGACGCTGTTCACCGCCCTGTGCTGCCTTCTTCTGGGCATCGGTTTGGGGGCGCTGCTGTCGAAGCTGTTGTTCCTGGCGCTTTTGTACGTGATGGACTTCGCCACGCCGCTGGCCTTTTCCTTCAGCGTGCCCTCGGCCGCCACGGCCTGCGCCCTGTTTTTGTGCATCTACGGCGCCACGCTGCTGTACAATTTGTGGCGCATCCGCGTGGCGCGGCCCGTGGAATTGCTGTCCTCGGGCCACACCGGCGAGCGGGAACCCAAGGCCTCCTGGTTCCTGGTAGTCATCGGCGTTTTGTCCCTTGGGTGGGGCTACTACACCGCCGTGACGGTGAACGACCCGCTGAACGCGCTGCTGCTGTTCTTCCTGGCGGTGCTGGCCGTCATTCTGGGCACGTTCTGCCTGTTCACGGCCGGGTCCATCGCGCTGCTGAAAGCCTTGAAAAAGCGCAAGAATTACTACTACACGCCCGAGCATTTCATCAGCGTGTCCGGCATGATGTACCGCATGAAGCAGAATGCGGCGGGCCTGGCGGCCATCTGCATCCTGTTCACCATGGTGCTGGTGACCATCTCCACCACCGTGTGCCTTTACACTGGCCGGGACGAGATGCTGTACACCCAGTACCCCATGGACCTGCGCGGCACCGTGACCCTGGACAACGGCCTGACCATGGAGCAACTGGACGCGGCCGTGGACGACGCAGTGCAGCAGGGCGGCTCTCTGGTGGAAAAGCGGTACATGTACCGCGACGTGCACACCACCGTGTACCTGGACGAGGCCGGCGCGTTCCACGTGGCCGACGGCAGCAACGCGGCCGACGGCGGCCTTAAATTCATCCCTCTGGCCGATTACCGGGCCTACGTGGACCCCGACGCCACGCTGGCGCCCGGCGAGGTGCTGGCCTGGAGCACGGAGCCCTTGCGCGCCTCTTACACCTTCGGGGACAGCACCTATTTGGCAAAGCCCCTGGCGCTGCCCGAGGAACTGGACACCTTCTACCGCGCTTACGGCAGCAAGCTGTACGTGCTGGTGGTACCGGACTACGAGACGGCCAAGGCTTTGCAAAGTGCCCTGGCACCGGAGGCCGTCCCCGGCATGGGCGACAGCGTGACGCTGTTTTTGAACGTGTCCGGCAGCCCGGCCCAACAGGCAGCCATCGAAGAGGCCCTGGTGGACTACACGCCCGAGGGCATGGCCTTCCGGGTGTTCAGCCGGGCCGCGATGAACAAGCAGTGGGGTTCGCTGTACGGCAGCTTCCTCTTCCTGGGGCTGTATCTGGGC
Organism: uncultured Oscillospiraceae bacterium; assembly: GCA_905212515.1. Lineage (GTDB taxonomy): Bacteria > Bacillota > Clostridia > Oscillospirales > Ruminococcaceae > Ruthenibacterium. The sequence continues at coordinate 11,748 of CAJMEU010000053.1, forward strand.
AGCATGTTCATGCTGGCCACCGTGCTGATCATCTATTACAAACAACTCAGCGAGGGCTACGACGACCGCGAGCGCTTCATCATTTTGCAGCAGGTGGGCATGAGCCAGAAAGAGGTAAAACGCACCATCTCGAAACAGGTGCTGACGGTGTTCTTCCTGCCCCTGCTGATGGCGCTGGTGCACATGCTGTTCGCCTTCAACATCATCGCCAACATCATGGTGGTGTTCAGCATGACCAACCGGGTATTGTTCGGCGTAGTGTGCGCGGTGATCTTCGCGGTGTTCAGCCTGGTGTACCTGGGCGTGTACCGCCTGACCTCCCACACCTACTACAAACTGGTGAAAACATGAGGTGAAAACAATGAAGACGTTTTTAAAAGTGTGCGCCGCCCTGGCGGCGGCGGTGGGCCTTATCTGGCTGCTGGGGCGCAAACTGCCGGACATGCCGCCCTACGGGCCGGAGGACTGACCGTGAAGCGGCTGGCGGGCCTGCTGTGCGCCCTGGCCCTGGCCCTGTGCCTGGCCGGGTGCAGCGCGCAGGCTGTGGCGAAAGGCTGCGATTCCCTGCTGAAGCTGGCGGGCGAGGCGTCCCTCTCGCCCGACCTGCTGCTGAAAGGTCGGCGGGAGAAGGGGGACGACGGCTATACCGGCACCTACGACGCCGATTACCAGGGCTTTTCCGGCACGGAGACCCTGCTGGGCGGCACCACGGCCCTGGACACCCGCAGGGTGACGGTGCGCTGCACCGTGGCCGCCCGGGAGGGCAGCCTGAAACTGGTGCTGGAGCGCGGCACGGAAAAGGAAGTGCTGCTGGACGGCATGGGCAGCTGCGAGAAAGAGCTGACTTTGGAGAGCGGCTCCAACTATTTGTGCGCGGTGGGCGAGGATTTCACCGGTACGCTGGACCTGGACGTGGCCAATGCGCCCGCCCAAAGGGAAAATACCGCCCCAAAAGGGCCTCCTGCCCGCCCATGACGTTTAAAGCCCCTCAAAAAACGCCCTGAAAACACATCAAAAACATAAAAAATAGCCGCAAGGCTATTTTTTTGGCCCTGTGGGCCATCCTTGGCCCACGGCCATAAGGATCAGTTTTTTTATTGCGGAGCAATAAAAAATAGCCGCAAGGCTATTTTTTGGGCCCTGTGGGCCATCCCTGGCCCACGGCCATAGGGATAAGTTTTTTATTGCGGCGCAATAAAAACAGCGTTTTTTCAGTTTTTTGCACTGAAAAAACGCTGTTTTTTTACGTGGTCTTCCCTTGCACCCGCCCCGGCGCCCCTTTAAAATGCGCGGGCGATCAGCCCCAGCAGGGCCAGATGGGCCGGATAATAGAGATAGAACGCCCAGCCCGGCAGGCGGCAGCGGCCTTTTTCCCCGTTGTACAGGGCGATGGGCACGGCCGCCAGGGCCGCGCGGTATTGGATGAAATTGCCCCCTAAAAACTGCGCGGCCGCGCCGGCGCCCGCCGCCACCAGGGGCCAGCGGCGCAGCGCGAAATAGACCAGGATGGTGACCATGCCCTGCCAGCCGTAGCTGACGCCCAGCAGCTGCGCCAGCACGCAGGCCGCGGCGGCCAGGGGCAGGCACAGCGCGCCGCACAAGAGGACGCGCGCCGCCTGCCCCGCGCGCAAAGCCAGCGCCCGGCGGGCCGCCGCCCGCAAGGCCGCCATGGCCGCCAGGCCCAGGGCCAGGGTGAACAGGATGTTCTGGTGCTGCGGCACGAGCCAGGCGCCGTAGAGCACCCGGTCGTACACGGGCTCCGTCAGCAGGGCAAAGCCCAGTAGCCGCAGGCCGTAGCGCGGCACGCTGCGGGTGTGGGAAAAGCCCTCCACCAGCAAAAAGCAATAGATGGGAAAGGCCAGGCGGCCCGCGTAGCGCAGGGGCAGGCTGGCCGCGAAGCCCCAGCGGGGCAGCACCAGCACCGCGCCGACGTGGTCCACCGTCATGCTGCAAAGGGCCAGCAGCTTCAGCGCCAGGCCCGACAGGCCGAAGGGGCGGCACTTTGCGCCCGCCGCGTCATAGTCCCTCATAACGATACCTCAGTTCCCGGATGTCCCTCGCCTTGTCCAGCACGATCTCCTCCCCCGTGGGCCGGAAGCCGCAGTGCCCGTAAACGGCGCGCGCCCGCGCGTTCACGGACAGCACGCCCAGCCAGGGCCGGCGGCCCAGGGCCAGCAGCCGCCCCACGCCGAAGCGCAGCAGCGCGCCGCCCACGCCCCGGCCCTGGCAGTCCGGGGCCACATACAGCGTCTGCACCTCGCCGGCGGCCGTGTCCAGCCGCAGCACGCCGCGCAAAACGCCGTCCGCCTCTTCCACATAGGTCTCGATGCCCGGCGCCAGCAGCTGTTCCGCATAGAGGCGGGGCGTCTGCGCGGCCGCGTAAGCCGGCGAGACCGCGCCCGCGTGGGCGGCGCGCCAGCTCTCGGCCCACAGGCGGCCGGCGGCCGGGCGATCTTCCGCGCGTGCCGGGCGGATCATTTGTGATACCGGGTGCCGGCGTTGATGGTGAACGCCCGATAGATCTGCTCCAGCAGCATGACCCGCGCCAGCTGATGGGGAAAGGTCATCCTGCTCATGGACAGCTTTTGCTGGGCCGCGGCCTTCACCGCCGGCGACAGCCCGTGGGACGAGCCGATGACAAAGGCCACGTCCCCCGCGCCGGACAGCGCCTTTTGGGCAAAGTAAGCGGCCAGCTCGCCGCTGTCCATCTGCCGGCCCTCGACGCACAGGGCCACCAGGGCCGCGCCCTTGGGCACGGCGGCCAGGATGGCCCTTCCCTCTTTTTCCAGGGCCTTTTCGATGACGGCCGGCGAGGCGTTCTTTTCCGCGACAGCCTCCTCGGGCAGCTCCACCAGCTGCAGCCGGCAGAAGGCCGACAGGCGCTTTATGTATTCGGCCGCCGCGTTGCGGAAATAGGGCACGTTCAGCTTGCCCAGGGCGATCAGGGTGATGGTTTGCATGAAAGCCTCCTCACAGTTCGAACAGGGGCGAGACCTCGTGGCGCAGCGCCGCCTGCACGCGCACCGCGTCCGGCGCCAGGCCGGCCTCCAGCATGGCGGCCTGCACGCTGCCCAGGGCCAGCATGGGGGCGTTGTTCTCCTGGCTGATGTGGCACAGGCTGAACTTCCCGCAGCCGCCCTGCATCAGGCGCACCAGGGTGGCCGCGCACTCGTCGTTGGACAGGTGGCCGCGGGACGAGGCGATGCGCGCTTTCAGATAGGCCGGGTAGGGGCCGGTGGCCAGCATGTGCTGGTCGTAATTCGCTTCCAGCGCCACCAGGTCCGCGCAGTAGAGGTTGGCCAGCACCTCGTCGGACACGATGCCCAGGTCCGTGGCGATGGCCACGGTTTTGCCCTTGGGGGTGGTGATGCGGTAGCCGCAGCAGGCCACGGAATCGTGGCTGGTGGTGAAGCTTTCCACCCCGAAGCCCATCACGTCCTCCTGGCGGCCGTCCATGTCCACCAGTTCCGTGTGCGGATGCACCACGCCGCGCTGGGCCAGCACGTCCAGCGTGGCGGCGCGGCCGTACACGGGCGCGTTCCATTTTTTCAAAAACACGGTGAGGCCGCTCACGTGGTCGTGATGCTCGTGCGTCACCAGGATGCCGCCCAGCCCCGAGGGCGCCAGGCCCAGGTCTTTGAGGGCCAGGGCCGTGATGCGGCAGCTTTTGCCCAGGTCCACCAGCAAAAAGCGCCCGTCCTCTTCCACCAGGGCGCAGTTGCCGGAGGAGCCGGAGTACAGTGTTGTAAAATGTGCCATGATACGTCCTTTTTTTCGCGTAATTTCAAAAAGAAAGGGACTTTGTAAAAAGTCCCTTCAGGCTGTTGAAAAGGCAAACGGGCGCTGCGGGCGCGCCGGGGGAAAGCTCGAAAGGGGGCGGCGAGCCCCCTTTCGTGATCGGAATCACCCGCGCCGTGCGCGCTGAGGAGCGCCCGAGGCGCTCCGAACGGCCCAGCATGGTGGAAAAGGGCGGCCGCGCCGGACTTTTCCGGCACGCTGAGGGACTTTGTAAAAAGTCCCTTGCCGGTTTCAGTTTACAGCGCCCGGCGCAGCATGCCGTCGGGCTTGGCCACGCGCTTGATATCGGCGCCCAGGCCGCGCAGCTTTTCCACGATGTCCTCGTAGCCGCGCTCGATGTGGCCGATCTCGCTGATCTCGGACACGCCGCCCGCGGCCAGCGCCGCCACCACCATGGCCGCGCCCGCGCGCAGGTCCGTGGCGCGCATGGGGGCCGGCAGCAGCTCCTGCACGCCCTCGATGACAGCCACCCGGCCCGCCACCTGGATGTTCACGCCCATGCGCGACAGCTCGTCCACATAGCGGAAGCGGTTCTCCCAAATGCCCTCGGTGATGATGGACGTGCCCTTGGCCAGCGCCAGCAGCACGGTCATCAAGGGCTGCATATCCGTGGGAAAGCCCGGGTGGGGCATGGTTTTGATGTTCAAGGGCTCGATGTCGCCCTGGCGGGACACGCGGATGGAATCGTCGAATTCCTCCACCGTGGCGCCCGCCTTCTCCAGCTTGGAGGTGATGGGCTCGAGGTGCTTGGGGATGACGTTTTTGATCAGCACATTGCCGCCGGTGATGGCCGCGGCCACCATGTAGCTGCCGGCCTCGATCTGGTCGGGGATGATGGAATACGTACAGCCGTGCAGGCTTTTCACGCCGCGGATCTTGATCACGTCCGTGCCCGCGCCGCGCACGTC
>CAJMEU010000054.1 GCA_905212515.1 uncultured Oscillospiraceae bacterium
TCCGTGTGGATCTTCGGCGGCGACGGCTGGGCCTATGACATCGGCTTCGGCGGCCTGGACCACGTGCTGGCCTCCGGCGAGGATGTCAACGTGATGGTCTTCGACACCGAGGTGTACTCCAACACCGGCGGCCAGGCCTCCAAGGCCAGCCAGATCGGCCAGGTGGCGCAGTTCGCCGCGGCCGGCAAGGCCATCGGCAAGAAGAGCCTGGCGGAGATCGCCATGAGCTACGGCTACGTCTATGTGGCCCAGATCGCCATGGGCGCCGACCAGAACCAGACCATCAAGGCCATCGCCGAGGCCGAGAGCTATCACGGCCCCTCCCTCATCATCGGCTACGCCCCCTGCGAGATGCACGGCGTCAAGGGCGGCATGACCAACTGCCAGGCCGAGATGAAGCGCGCCGTGGAGTGCGGCTACTGGAACAACTTCCGCTTCGACCCGCGCAAGAAGGCCGAAGGCAAGAATCCGTTCACCCTGGACTCCAAGGCGCCCACCACGGACTACAAAGAGTTCATCGAGAGCGAGACCCGTTACAGCCGCCTGCAGCGCGCCTTCCCGGACCGCGCCGAGGTGCTGTTCGAAAAGGCCGAAAGCACCGCGAAGGACCGCTATGCCTACCTGAACAAGCTTGCAAAACTGTACGCGCCCGACGCCGAGTGATCGACCCCCGCGCGGCATAAAGCAAAAACAGCCCCCGAAGCATTGCTTCGGGGGCGTTTTTATTGCCATGCCACAAAAATTGATCTTCATGGCCGTGGCCCGCGTGGCCGAAAAATAACCCTACGGCTATTTTTACTGCTTCTCTTCTTCCTGCACGTCCAGCCCGATCAACGTTCCTTGGCTGTCCCGCACCGCGCGGACTTCGATCCCGCTGTCCTCATAGGGGCCGAAAAAGTATTTTTTCTCTGCATCCTCAAAATATCCCACCAATTTCCCCTTGTAGTACAGACGGTCGCTCTGCCTGTCATAGGTCAGGCCATAAGCTTCATAGGCTGCGTAAACAGCTTCTATGCGGTCTTTCACCATCTCTTCCGTTTCGTCCGTATACCCGTCGATATTTTCCGTGATCTGCAATTCATACAGAGCATCCTGTAGTTCCGGCGTCCTGTCCGCATAGGCTTGTTCATCAAAAGGCGCGACCCCTGTCAGTGTCCCATCCCCGTTCCGCAAAGCGTGGACATCCAGCGCTCCATCGCGGTTGGGCCATAGGGTAAGGTGATCCTCGTCCACCCTATCTTCAAAATAACGGACGAGCTCGCTCTGGTAATACAGCCGGTCCATTTTGGCGTCATACGCCAGCCCATAAGGCTGATAAACCATGAAAAGCTCTGCGCGTTCCGCCCTCTGCTGTGCCTGGCTGTCCCGCGCCCCCCGCACAAAAGCGAAGAAGGTGGTACAGCCACAAATTAAAAGCAGGGCCATCACGGTCAAAAGCATTTTTTTATGCTTCATGTTGTTCTCCTTCATAAAAAAAGCCGGCTTCGCCGGCCCTTTTTTACTTTGCCGCCTTATAGCGGTGCTCGCACCAGAAGCAGCGGCACTGGCCCTGCTCGTTTTGGTGGAAATACTGCAAGATGCCCTGCTCCGTGGTGGTGATGCAGCGGGGGTTGCGGCACACTTTATCCGCGCTGGGCGCGGGCAGGACGGCTTTATTTGTGCCGGGGCGGGCCTGGGCCTCGTCCAACAGCATGAGGATCAGCGCCATACGCACAAATTTGCCGAACAGCGCCTGCTGGAAGTAAACGGCCCGGGGGTCGTCGTCCACCTCCGGCGCGATCTCGTTCACCCGGGGCAGCGGGTGCAGGACGATCATGTCCGGTTTGGCCAGGGCCATTTTGGCCCCATCCAGAATATAGACGTCCTTGAGGCGCAGGTAGTCCTCTACCTCGGCGAACCGCTCCTGCTGCACGCGCGTCATGTACAGCACGTCCATTTGGCCGATGCTGTCCTCCAGGCTCTCCACCTCGCTGAAGTCCGCACCCGCGGCCACCAGCTCCTCGCGGATGTAGCCGGGCACTTTCAGTTCCGCCGGGCTCACCAGCACAAAGCGCACGCCCCGGTAACGCAGCATGGCCCGGATGAGGCTGTGCACGGTGCGGCCGAATTTCAAGTCGCCGCACAGGCCCACGGTCAGCCCGTCAAAGCCATCCTTCAGGCGATGGATGGTCAAAAGGTCGGTCAGGGTCTGGGTGGGGTGCAGGTGGCCGCCGTCGCCCGCATTGATGACGGGCACGGCCGCGTACTGTCGGGCCACGGCCGCCGCGCCCTCTTTGGGATGGCGCATGGCGATGATATCCGCGTAATTCTGTACGATGCGCACCGTATCGGCCACGCTCTCGCCCTTGGTGGCCGAAGACGACGAAGCGGAAGAAAAGCCCAACACCTGCCCCCCGAGCTCCAGCATGGCGGCCTCAAAGCTCAAACGGGTGCGGGTACTGGGCTCGAAAAACAGCGTGGCCAATTTCTTGCCCTCACATTTGTGGGCATAGGCGCTGCGGTGGTCGATGATGTCGTCGGCCAGGGCCAAAAGCTCGTCGATCTCCTGCACCGACAAGTCCAGCGGGCTGATCACATGTTTCATGGCAAAGTCCCCCTATCTATTTATCTGTACTATCATACACATTGGCAAGGTATTTTGCAAGGGGTGCGGGGCGAATTTTGCAGAAAAAAGGCGGGCGCTTTTTTTCCAAAAAGAACGTCCCGCCTTTTCAATCCTGTCCTTTTATGCTTTATGTCCGCGAAAGATCTCGATCTCCGACGCGGGCAGCTCTGTTTTGAAATCCTGCTGCGTGCGGTGCAGGTTGCCGCAGATGCACGTTTCCTCGCCGGGGGCGTCCAGGGGCATGTAATAGCCGCAGGTGGTGCAGCGGGCGTACAGCCCCGGCTTGCGCTTGAAGGCCTTGGCCATGAAACCCGTGGCCTTAGGGCCGTGGCCCAGGTATTCAAAGCGCATGTCCTGTTTCAGCTTTTCCTGCTGGGCCTCTTGTTTTTTCGTGTCCACGTTCCAATTCAGCATACAAGTGCCTCCATTTTTTATTGCTTTGCCATAAAAGAACTGATCTCCCTCCGCCCTTGGCCGGGGACGGCCCACATGACCAAACAGCCGTGGGCTGTTTGTTATTGCGGGGATCTTTACATCTCATACATAAAAACCGTTTCCACTTTGCCCGCATCCCAAGGGGCGGGCTTTTCGTCGACTTTTACAAATCCATATTTTTCATACAGGCCCACGTGGTCGCTTGCCAGATACACCCGTTCAAACCCCAGTCCCTTGGCGTGAGCCAGCGCGGCGCCGATCAGTTTTTCACTGTACCGGCGGCCCCTGCAGCTCTCGTCCACAAAGAGGGAACCGATATAAGGCGTATAGCTGAACTGGGGGAAACAATCCTTTTTGGTAAGTGTACAGTATCCCACGATACGGCCCTTTTCCCAGGCGGCAAACACTCGCTCCCAATCAGAGAACTGGCCGGCGGCCATGCGCTTTGCCAGCTTTTGCCCGCCGCGCCAAGGGCAGCGGCCCGCATAGGCCGCTGTCTGATGCCACTGTGGGGTGGAAGGGATAAGAGGCTCAATGGTCATAAATGCGTTTTCCTCCCCGAAAGGGCCGCTTTACAGGGAAGGGCCGATCTGCGTCGGCCCCCCTCTGTCACTCCTGCTGCTCGGCGGGCGCCGGGCCCTCTTCGGTTTCCTCTTCCGGCGCGGGCAGGACGGTTTCCTCTTCGTCGCTGCGCTCGGTGCGGGCCACGGTGACCACGCGGTCGCCCTCGCCCAGGCGCATCACGCGCACGCCGCTGCCATAGCGGCTCTGCACGTTGATATCGGCCACGTGCATGCGGATGATGATGCCCTCCACGCTGATGAGGATGATGTCGTCTTCATCATTCACCACTTTGACGCCGGCCACATGGCCCTTGTCGCCGTAGTTGCGGATGCCTTTGCCGCCGCGGTACTGCACGCGGTAATCCTCCACGGGCGTGCGGCGCCCCTTGCCCTCCTCGGTGATGGTCAGCACTGTGGCGCCGGCGCGCACCACGCCGCAGCCCACCACCTGATCGCCGTCCGCCAGGCGGATGGCGCGCACACCGGTGGCGGTACGGCCCATCTCGCGGGCGTCGGCTTCGTTGATGCGGATGGCCTGGCCGCCCCGGGTGGCCACAATGAGCTCGTTTTCGCCGGTGGTGATCTTGGCCCAGGCCAGGGCGTCGTCCTCGTTCAGGTTGATGGCGATGAGGCCCGATTTGCGGATGTTCTGGTACGCGGCCATGGCCGTGCGCTTGATGACACCCTTTTTGGTGATCATCACCAGATAACCCTGCTGCTCCTGTCCCTGGGGCACGCGCAGCATGGCGGCCACGTTCTCGCCGGCCTGAAGAGGCAGCAGATTGACGATGTTGGTGCCCTTGGAGGTGCGGCTGCCCTCGTACACCTGGTAGCCCTTCAGGCGGTACACGCGGCCCAGGTCGGTGACGAAGAGGATATGGTCGTGGGTGGAGGCCATAAACAGCTCCTCCACGAAATCCTCCTCCTTGCGGGACAGGGCGGTGATGCCGCGGCCGCCCCGGCGCTGGGCCGTGTAGGTGTCCGCGGGCTGACGCTTGATATAGCCGGCGTGGGTGAGGGTGAACACGCACTCCTCCTCGGGGATCAGGTCCTCGATGTCCACCTCGCCGGACACGTGGGCGATCTCGGTGCGGCGCTCGTCGCCGAATTTTTCCCGCAGCTCCAGCAGCTCTTTTTCCACAATGGCCAGCACTTTGGCGTCGGTGGCCAAAATCTCCGTCCACTCGGTGATCTTGCCGTGCAGCTCGCCCAATTCGTTGTCGATCTTCAAAATCTCCAAACCGGCCAATTGGCCCAGCTGGAAGTTGACGATGGCCGTGGCCTGGGGATCGTCGAACTGGAACTTCTCCATAATGGCGCTTTTGGCCTCGGTCTTGCCGCCCTTGCAGGCGCGGATGGTGGCGATGATCTCGTCCACAATGTCCACGGCGCGGCGCAGGCCCTCCAGAATATGGGCGCGCTCCTGGGCTTTTTTCAGGTCGTACTGGGTGCGCCTGCGGATGACCTCGTCCTGGAATTCCAGGTATTTTTGCAGCATGTCCTTCAGGGTCATCACCTTGGGCACGCCCTTGTCCAGAGCCAGCATGATGACGCCCACCGTGTCCTGCAGCTGGGTGTAGCGGTACAACTGGTTCAGCACCACCTGGGGGTTGCCCTCCCGCTTGACCTCGATGACCACCCGCATGCCCTCGCGGTTGGACTCGTCGTTCAAATCGGTGATGCCCTCGATACGCTTTTCCTTCACCAGATCCGCGATGTTCTCCATCATGCGGGCCTTGTTGACCATATAGGGGATCTCGGTGATGATGATCTGATAGCGGCCGTTTTTCATCTCCTGGATCTCGGCCCGGCCGCGCAGGGTGATCTTGCCGCGGCCCGTGGCGTAGGCGGCGCGGATGCCGCTGCGGCCCATGATGATGCCGCCGGTGGGGAAGTCCGGCCCTTTGATATATTCCATCAGGGCGGGCAGGTCCATCTCGGGGTCGTGGATCAGGGCGATGAGGGCGTCCGTCACCTCCCGCAGGTTGTGGGGCGGGATATTGGTGGCCATGCCCACGGCGATGCCGCTGGAGCCATTGACCAGCAGGTTGGGGATACGGCAGGGCAGCACGCTGGGCTCCTGCTTCGATTCGTCAAAGTTGGGCACCATGTCGATGGTGTCCTTGTCGATATCGCGCATCAGCTCCACGGCCATTTTGCTCATGCGGGCCTCGGTGTAACGGTAGGCGGCAGGGGGGTCGCCGTCCACGCTGCCGAAGTTGCCCTGGCCGTCCACCAGGGGATAGCGCATGCTGAAATCCTGCGCCAGGCGCACCATGGCGTCGTACACGGAGGCGTCGCCGTGGGGATGGTAAGAACCCAGCACGGCGCCCACGGTGTCGGCGGATTTGCGGGTGGGGTGGGAGGGGTCGTTGCCGCGCTCGTGCATGGTGTACAAAATGCGGCGATGCACCGGCTTGAGGCCATCACGCACGTCGGGCAGCGCGCGGGCGGTGATGACGGACATGGAGTAGTCGATAAAGGCTGTCTCCATTTCCTCCTGGATATCGCGCACGATGAGGCGCGTGCCCTCGGTGATACTGTTTTCGATCATGGTTTGATACTCCTAATTGGAATTTAAAGCGTGTGGTTTCGTGCGGCCAGGCTCAGACGTCCAAATTGGCATATTGGGCATTGGCCTCGATGAACTCCTTGCGGGGCTCCACTTTGTCACCCATGAGGATACTGAATGTCTCGTCGGCCTTCATGGCGTCCTCGATGGTGATCTGCACGATCACGCGGTTGGCCGGGTCCATGGTGGTCTCCCACAGCTGCTCGGGGTTCATCTCGCCCAGGCCCTTGTAACCGCTTACCTTGGTGCCCTGGCCCATCTCTGTGCTGAGCTGCGTCATTTCCGGCTCGTTGAAGGCGTATTTCACTTGTTTGCCCTTCTGCAGCTTGAACAGCGGCGGCTGGGCGATATACACGTGGCCGTGCTCGATCAGCGGCCGCATAAAACGGAAGAAAAAGGTGAGCAGCAGCGTGCAGATATGGCTGCCGTCCACGTCCGCATCGGCCATGATGAATACCTTGTGGTAGCGCAGGCGGGAGATATCGAACTCGTCCCCAATGCCGCAGCCCAGGGCCTGGACCACGGGGGTCAGCTTGTCGTTGCCGTACACGCGGTCAATGCGGGCCTTTTCCACGTTCAGCATTTTGCCCCACAAGGGCAGGATGGCCTGGATGTTGGAATCGCGCCCCATCTTGGCGCTGCCGCCGGCGGAATCGCCCTCGACGATATAAATTTCAGTTTTGGAAGGGTCTTTTTCACGGCAGTCGGCCAGCTTGCCGGGCATGCGGTTGGTTTCCAGGGCCGATTTGCGGCGCACCAGCTCCCGGGCCTTTTTGGCAGCCTCGCGGGCGCGCTGGGCCTGCATGGCCTTCTCGTAGATGGCCTTGGCCACGGCCGGGTTCTCCTCAAAGAACTCCTTCAATTTGTCGTACACCATGCCGGAAACAAGGGTGCGCACCTCGGTGTTGCCCAATTTCGCCTTGGTCTGTCCCTCGAACTGGGCCTCGGTCAGCTTCACGCTGATGACGGCCGTCACGCCTTCGCGCACGTCCGAACCGGAGAGGTTGTCGTCTTTTTCCTTGATATAGCCCTTCTCGCGGCCAAAATCGTTGAACACGCGGGTGAGGGCCATTTTAAAGCCCTCCTCGTGGGTGCCGCCGTCCGGCGTCTCCACATTGTTGGCAAAGGAATGCACCCGCTCGTTGAAGCTGTCGTTGTACTGCAGGGCCACCTCGGCCAGGGCGTCGCCCGCCTGGCCCTTCAGGTAGATGACCTCCGGATGAAGCACCTCCAGCTGATTCTGCTGGTTGATATACTCTACAAAGCTGCGGATGCCGCCCTCGTAGCACATGCTCTCGCGGGTGGGCTTCCCATCCGCATCCTCGTGGCCCGGGCGGTCGTCCGTCAGGGTGATGCGCACGCCGGCGTTGAGGAAGGCCTCCTCCCGCAGGCGGCGGTTCAAGGTCTCGTAGTCATATTCCAGCACTTCGAACATCTCGGGGTCGGGCTTGAAGGCCACGATGGTGCCGGTGCCGCCCTCCACGGGGCCCTTGTCCTCCAGCGGGGCCACGGGCACGCCGCGCTCGAACCGCTGGTAATAAGCATGGCCGTCCCGGTGCACTTCCACCTCCAGCCACTCGGACAAAGCGTTCACCACCGACGCGCCCACGCCGTGCAGACCGCCGGATACCTTATAGCCGGAATTGTCGCCGCCGAACTTGCCGCCCGCGTGCAGGATGGTGTACACCACCGTCACCGCCGGGATGCCCAGCTTGGGCTGGATATCCACGGGGATGCCGCGGCCGTTGTCCGACACTTTGATGATGTTGTCCGGCAGGATGGTCACTTCGATGTGGTCGCAGTAACCGGCCAGGGCCTCGTCCACGCCGTTGTCCACGATCTCGTACACCAGGTGGTGCAGGCCCCGGGGGCCTGTGCTGCCGATGTACATGCCCGGGCGCTTGCGCACCGCCTCCAGGCCTTCCAGCACCTGGATCTGGCTGCCGTCGTATTCATGGTTGATTTTCTGTTCTGCCATTTGAATAACCTCGAGATTCTATTTTTTTGTGTAGATCCTTATTCGCTTAAAAAGCCGCTGCGCTTGAGCAGCGTGGCGGCGCTGATCTGGCTGATATACACCGCCGGGTGCTCGCCCAGGGTGACGATGAAGCTTTTGGGCAGTTCCATGGACACATTCACCACCCGGTGCTCCTTTTCCGCACGGGCCAGGTACTCCCGCGTGCGCAGGGAACTGCTGGCGGTGTCCAGGTCGAAAATGCCCAAAATATCGCGGGTGTGCACAATGATATCTTGCCCCAAATGGAGATACATAGGCTTTCCTCCCTATTTTTCCGTCAAACATCCGCCGTCCATGCGGTAGATTTTGCCGTCCGTGCGGGCAAAGGCCGCCTCGTCGCAGGCGGTGACGATGGTTTGCCGGTGTTCCATGCGGCTGAGCAGATAGGCCTGGCGGCTCTCGTCCAATTCGCTGAGCACGTCGTCCAGCAGCATCACCGGATGTTCGCCCGTCACCTTTTGGGCGCCGGCGGCTTCGGCCAGTTTCAGGCTGAGCACCGCGCTGCGCTGCTGGCCTTGGCTGGCGTAAATTTTCGCCTCCCGGCCGTCCAGAATGAGGGAGAGATCTTCCCGATGGGGCCCCACGGTGCAAAATCCTGCGGCGATATCCCTTTGACGGCTGCGGCGGATGGCCTCGGCCAACCCCTCTTCGCCGCAGGATGACAGGTAAGCCAGGGAAAGCTGTTCGCGGCCCGCGGCGATATCCCGGTAGGTGGCGCACACGTCCTCGCGGATGAGGTCCAGGTATTCCTGCCTGCGGCGACTCACTTCGGCGCCGTACTCGGCCAGCTTTTCGTCGAACACATCCAACAGCTGGGCCGCGCCGGCCGTTTGCCAATAGCTTTTCAGCAGGGCGTTTTTCTGCGCCACCTGCCGCGCATAGCGGCGGTACAGCGTCAGGTAGCCCGGGTATAATTGGCACAGGGCCGCGTCCAGAAAGCGGCGGCGCCCCTCCGGGCTGCCCTTGACCAAACTCAAATGTCCCGGGTCAAACACCACGGCGGTGAACACGCCGGCCAGATTGGTGGCCCGGCCGTAATCCACGCCGTTTACCTTGGCCGTGCGGCCCTTTTTCAGGCCCTGCTCCTCGCCCGCGGGCCCGGTGACAGCAATGCGGATGCGGCTGTCCTTGCCAAAGCCCTGCGTGTCCCCTTCCACAAGGGCAAAGGGTTCACCCTGGCGCACCAGTTCCGCGTCCTTGGCGCCGCGGAAACTTTTGGAGCCGGTCAGCAGCCACAGGGCCTCCAGCAGATTGGTTTTGCCCTGGCCGTTTTTGCCGCAGATGACAGTCAATTCCGGCGCCGGCTCGAACAAAGCCTGGCGGATATTGCGGTAATCCTGAACGGAAAAGCGGCTGACGATCACGGCGCCGTCACCTCGACGGTTTGGCCATTGTACTCGGCCTTGTCGCCGGGGCGCATTTTTTTGCCGCGCATGGTGCACACTTCGCCGTTCACCTGTACCAGACCCTGCTGCACGGCCTCTTTGGCTTCGCCGCCCGTTTCACACAGGCCGGCGAATTTCAGCAGTGCGTCCAGTTTGATGAATTCCGTGTGGATGCTTATTTCCATGTTCCGCCCCTCAATCGTTTTTGAACCGCACGGGCAGCACCAGGAACAGGAACTCCTCGCTGTCCACGGGCCGCACCTTCACCGGGGAGAGGGGGCCGGAGATCTCGAACAGAAGCTTGTCGCAATGGGAATTGCGCAGCGCGTCCAGCAGATAGCGGTTGTTGAAGCCGATCTCCACCGGCGCGCCCTCGATCTTGGCCTCCAGCTCGTCCACCACTTTGCCCAGCACGGTTTGGCAGCGCACGGTAATGTTGCCGTCAAAGGTGACGCGCAGGGGGTTTTTCAGCCGCTCGGTGATGATGAGGCTGGCGCGCTCGATCACGTAGATGAAATCCCGCACATCCACCACCACGTTGGTTTTGCTGCCCTCGGGGATTACGCGCTTATAATCGAGGAATTCACCCTCGATCAACCGGCTGATGACCGTGTAGCTTTTGGTGGAAAAAACCACGAAACGGCGGTTGGCGGCCACGTGTACCACCTCGTCCTCCTCGCCGAACAGTTTCACTGTTTCGCTGATGGTCTTGGCGGGGATGATGACGTCGATGTCCTTGGTGGCGGCGATGGGCCGCTCGGTGATGGCCAGGCGGTAGCCGTCCAGGGCCACGATGGTCAATTTTTCTTTTTCAATGCGGAACAGCTCGCCGGTGTGGGCGGGTTTTTTGTCGTCCAACGACACGGCGTAAATGGTGGTCTCCACCATCTGGCGCAACTCCTCAGTGGGCATGTCGAACGTGGGTTCGGCGCCCGTGTTGGGCAGGGAAGGGAAGTCCCCGGGGTTCAGGCCCATGATGTCGTATTCCGTGATGCCGCCCTTGACGGTGGCCGCGCCGGAGTCCAGGCTGACGATCTCCACCTCCTCAGTGGGCAGGCGGCGCACCATGTCGCCCAGCAGTTTGGCCGAAAGGACGGCTTCGCCCGGTTCCTGCACATTGGCTTCGATCTGGGTGGTGATGGCCATCTCCAGGTCGTAGCCGGTCAGGGTCAGAGTGAAGCCTTCAGCTTTCATATAAATGCCTTCCAGCACGGGAATGCTGCCGCGCTGGCTGACGGCTTTCGATACGCCAAGCACGGCATTTGTCAGTAACGTCTTGTCACAGATCAGTTTCATGGTGCTTCCTCGCTTTTTTCAAAAATTTCTCCTTAAGAGAGATACTTTTATCGTAGTAGTAATAGAGGCCGTGGAAAAGTGGAAAAGCTGTCACGGGGCTTTTGTTCCCGCGGTCCGGGCTGGTTTTATGCGCTGTTAAAATCCTCGGGAAAATTTGTGGACATTGTTGAAAAAGTTTTTGCCGCGCAGTTTTTGCCGGGTTTTCCCCGTTGAAAAAGAACAATATGTTGAAAACCCGGGTTATTTTGTCAGTCTGAAATGCCCTCAGGTGCGCACATTTTTCACGATGTCCTCCACGGTCTCCCGCAAATGGCTGTCCATGTCCAGTTTTTTTTGCAGGCTGTTGATGGAGTACACCACCGTGGAGTGGTCCCGGCCGCCGAATTCGCTGCCGATGTCCTCCATGCTCAGGCCCGTGATCTCGCGCACGACGTACATGGCCACCTGCCGCGCGCCAGAAAGATTTGCCCGCCGCACCGGCCCGCGCAGGGCGTCCGGTGTGGTGTTGTAGGTGCGCGCCACCTCGCTGAGGATCTTCTCCACCGTGACGGGCACGGGCTGGCTCTCGCTCAAAATATCCTTGATGGCGTTCTGCGCCGCACCGATGACCGGCTGGATGCCCTCCAGCTTGCGGTAGGCGTCCAGTTTTTTCACCGCGCCCTCCAGCTGGCGGATGTTGTTTTTCAGCCGGTTGGCGATGTATTCGGCCACGTCGTCCGGCATATCCAGGCCCAGGGAGTCGGCCTTGCGGCGGATGATGGCCACCCGCGTTTCAAAATCCGGCGGCTGGATGTCCGCGATGAGGCCCATCTCGAACCGGGTGCGCAGGCGCTCCTCCAGGCTTTTGATCTCCCGCGGGGGCCGGTCGGACGCCAGGACGATCTGCTTGTCCGCATTGTACAGCGTGTTGAACGTGTGGAAAAATTCTTCCTGGGTGGATTCTTTGCCGCCGATGAACTGGATATCGTCCACCAGCAACACGTCGGCCGCCCGGTATTTGTTGTGGAACTCAGCCGTGGTGTTGTCGTGGATGGCGCTGATGATTTCGTTGGTGAATTTTTCACCGTCCACGTACACGATGTTGAAATCCGGGTGGTTCTTGGTGACCTCCACCTTGATGGCGTTCAACAGGTGGGTCTTGCCCAGGCCGCTGCCGCCCCAAATGAACAAGGGGTTATAGGCCCCCGAGGGGTTGGCCGCCACGGCCTGTGCGGCCGCGTGGGCGAACTTGTTGGTGGAGCCCACAATGAAATTGTCGAAGGTGATGGTTCCTGCGCCCAGTGCGGGCACGTCCTGGTCGCTCTCGGGCAGGTCGGGCTGGGGCGCGGGCGTCACCAGCTTGATCTCCGTCTCGAAGCCCAGTAATTCACGGAAGGCGTCGGACAAAAGGTCTAAGTAGCGCTTTTCCAGTGTATTCTTCACAAACTCGCTGCGAACTTGCAGCACGGCGCTGGTTCCGTCGAAGGAGACAGGCTCGATATCCTTGAGGAATAAGTCGTAAGTGGCCTGTACCACGCGCTCTTTGCAGTAGTCCTTCACCGCTGCAAAAACCTCGTTGAATGAATTCATAAACTGCGTTTCCACTCCCAGAAAAAAGATAAAACAATACGAAAATATTATACCATAGTTTGGGCGTAATGACAAATGAAAATCCCATTATATTTGTAATAATAAAAAATAGCCTGCGGCTATTTTTTCGGCTATGTGGGCCATCCTTGGTTCACAGCCATAAAGATCAGTTTTTTCATCATAAACGATCAACCTTTGTGCAAACCGCGCCGGACCGTTTGGACCGGGCGCCGGGTATGGGGGAAAATCCAGGCGGGCCGATGCAAAAAAAGGTTGACAAACCGCCCTTTTGTAAGGTATACTCTTAATTTGCAAGGTTGTCCCCACAGTTTTTGTGGGACTGTTGTGATAAACCAAAACCGTTCCACAATATCTTGTGGCATCAAAGGAGGAACCACCATGAAACGTACTTTCCAGCCGAAAAAGCGCCACCGCGCTGTCAAGCACGGCTTCCTGGCCCGCATGAAAAGCGTGGGCGGCCGCCGCGTGCTGACTGCCCGCCGCCGCAAAGGCCGCAAAAGCCTGGCCGCCTGAGCTGTCTTGTCAACAAGAGGGCCCCGAAAGGCCCACAGCTTTGGTTTTTGTTCGTTTTGCGCCGCTCAAAGCAGCGCAAAACGAAAGGCCGGCACGCGCGCTTTGTGTGCTGACGCACAGCCGCATGCGCGTGCCTCGCAAAAGCCTGGCCTCCTGAGCTGTCTTTTTGCAAAGACGGCGGTGGCCGGCCGCCTTTTGCTCGGCGATCCAACAAGACCATTGGGCTTTGACCGCCCCGCTTGCAAGGCCGCTTTTTGAAGTGGCCTTGTTTGCATATCTGGCAATTTAAGGAAGGTTTTCATGCGTTATACGCCGCTGACACGCAACAATGAATTTGCCCGGGTGTACGCCCGGGGCAAGGCTTACGTGCACCCGCAGATGGTGCTGTACGTGTGCAAGAACCGCGCCCGCCGCACCCGTGTGGGGCTGACGGCTTCGAAAAAGGTGGGCAACGCCGTCACGCGCAACCGCGCGCGCCGTGTGATGCGCGCGGCCCTGGCCGCAGTGCTGCCCCCGGACGTGGGCCCGGTAGACGTGGTGCTGGTAGCCCGCGGCAGTACCGCGGGGTTGAAAAGCACACAGCTGGAAGTCACGCTGCGCAAGCTGTGCCGCAAGGCGGGCCTGCTGGAATAAGCGCCGCGGCGAAAACTGGGAAGAAAAATGATCAAACGACTGATGATCTGGCTCATCCGCGGCTATAAGCGGTTCATCTCGCCCCTGCTGGGCGACAACTGCCGGTTTTATCCCACCTGTTCGGTGTACGCCATGCAGGCGCTGGAGGTGCACGGCGTGTTCAAGGGCACGCTGCTGGCCATCTGGCGCATCCTGCGCTGCAATCCATTCGGCAAGGGCGGCGTGGACCCGGTGCCCCCCAAGGGCCGGTGGAAAAACGACCTGCCGCCCCAAGCGGGGGACGGGGACTGACAAGTCTTCTAAATACACGCGCGAAGCGCGGCGCGTGTCCTACTTAAAATATCAGCCCGTGGCGCAGGGCAGAAGGAAATGAGCAATGAGTATCTTCGGTTTTCTCGCACCCGTCCTGGGTATCGTGATGGAATGGATCTACCGTTTCATCCCGAACTACGGCTGGACCATCATCATCTTCACGCTCGTGACCAAGGTGATCATGTTCCCGCTGCAGCTCAAGCAGCAGAAGAGCACCGTGCGCATGTCGGCCTTCCAGCCGATGATGCAGGAGATCCAGGAGAAGTACAAGGACGACAAGGAGCGCATGAACGAGGAGCTGATGAAGTTCCAGCAGGAATCCGGCTTCTCCATGACAGCCGGCTGCCTGCCCATGGCGTTGAACATGCTGGTGATCTTCGGCCTGATCGAAGTGGTGTACCGTCCCATGCAGTACGTGCTGCGCGTGTCCAAGGGCGTGATCGACCAATGCGTGGAAGTGGCCAATGCCGCCGGCGCCAGCCTGCAGGCCAACAGCGTGTATGTGCAGAACCAACTGATCAACGTCATCAAGGCCAACCCCTCGGACTACGCCCAGCTTTTGGGCGATAAGCTGGCCGAGGTGCAGAACTTCCAGTTCACCTTCCTGGGCATCGACCTCTCCCTCACCCCCAAGGAGGCCGGCTTCCTCAGCCTGGCCATCATCATCCCCGTGCTCAGCGTGCTGACGATGATCGCCTTCCAGATCTACACCATGAAGGCCAGCGGCCAGAAGATGCAGGGCAGCATGATGGCCATGACCTGGGGCATGAGCATCATGTTCGCCTTCTTCGCCTTCACCGTGCCCGTGGGTTTCTCGCTGTATTACACCGCGTCCAACGTGTTCGGCTGGGTGCAGAGCATCATCCTGAAAAAGATGTTCGACCCGGAAAAGGTGAAAGAGCAGATCCAGCAGGAGATGGAGGAGAAGCGCAAGGCCAGAAAGGCCAAAAAAGAAGTGGTGGTCAAGGCCGCCGACGGCACGGCCATCAAAAAAGCCGTGAACCAGGCCGAGTACGACCGCCTGCGCCTGGAGGCCGCCCGCAAGCTGGACGAAGAAATGTACAAGGATGAATGATGCGGTTGCCGCGGAAGGAAGGGTATTTATGCGTGAAGTGATCATGACCGGCAAAACGGTGGAAGAAGCCACCGAACTGGCCCTGAGCCAGCTGGGCGTCTCGGCTGAAGACGAAAATGTAAGCGTAGAAGTGGTGGAGCTGCCGCAGAAAAAACTGTTCCGCAGCATTCCCGCCAAGGTGCGCGTGTGTGTGGAGGAAGAAGAGGAAGAGGCCCCTGCGCCGGTGGAGGCCGCGCCCGCGGCCCCGCAGGCCCCTGCGGCCCAGCCCCAGCCCGCTCCCAAGGAGGCGCCGGCCCCGGAAAAGCCGGCCCCGGCCCCCGTGGCCCAGCAGCCCAAGCCCGCCCTCATGGACCCGGAGGTGCCTTTTGACCTGCAAGCCAGCCCCAAGGCCATGGCGGCGGCCGAGTACCTGCGCGATGTGGCCGCCCACATGGGCGTCAGCGAGCTGGACATCACCGCCGTCAAGCAGGGCGAGACCATCATCCTGAAAGCCCAGGGCGACCATGCCAGCGCCCTGATCGGCCATCGGGGCGAGGTGATGGAATCCCTGAGCTATCTGTGCAGCCTGTGCGCCAACCGCCTGGAAGGCGATTATGCCAAAATCGGCGTGGACATCAACAATTACCGCGCCAAGCGGGAGGCCAATCTGGTGCAGCTGGCCAAGCGCATCGGCGCCAAGGTTGCCCGCACGGGCCGCAGCCACATGCTGGAGCCCATGAACCCCTATGAGCGGCGCATCATCCACTCGGCCGTGGCCGAGGTGGAAGGCGTGAAAAGCGAGAGCACCGGCGAGGGCGCGGCCCGGCGTGTGGTCATCATGTCCACCCAGCCCGGCGCCAGGAACGGCGCCCCCCGCACGGACAGCCGCCGCGGCGGCGACCGGAGAGACGGCCGCCAGGGCGGCAGCAGAGGCCCCCGTGGCCCCCGCCAGGGTGGCGAACGCCGCGATGACCGCCGGGGCGACCGGCGCGACCGCGGCCCCAAAAGCAGCGTGCCTGCCCGCGAGTATGCCGATAAGCCCCGTGACCCGGGCGCGGAACCTGTGGCCGTGCGCCGCAGCGAGACCATCAACGACGCGGCCGGCCTGGATCTGCCGCTGTACGGCAAGATCGAGCTGTAAACCTGAACAAAAGCAGCGCCTGATTTCAGGCGCTGCTTTTTTTGTTTGCTTTTACGGAGGAGAAATCTACTTTCTCAGTGCCTGCGAAAGCCAGCAAAGAGCGTCGGGGGGACGCTGGTTTTTACGGCGGGGTCGTTCTTTTCGTGCCGAAAAGAACCAAAAGGCGCAGGGGCTATCTGGCCGGCCGGGCATGTGCCTTGGTTTTACGTTTGTTTTTGCGATGGGGAATCTACTTTCTCAGCGTTGAGAAAGTAGCAAAGAGCGTTGGCCCGCCGCTTGG
>CAJMEU010000055.1 GCA_905212515.1 uncultured Oscillospiraceae bacterium
GGTGGCGGGTGAAAACGTGAAGAAGAAAAACGAGTCGAGGAGGTTGTACGCAGATGCGGAATAAAGGTTTTGCGTCCATTCTGGATAAATATTCCCGCGTGATGCTGCTGCTGGTCATCATCATCGGCATGAGCATCCTTCGTCCCGACGCCTTCCTCACCTGGAGCAATATGTCCACGGTCATCTTCCAGCAGGCGCCCTTCACCATGCTGATGAGCTTCGGCATGACGCTGGCCATCATCACCAAGGGCATCGACACCTCCATGGGCTCGGTGCTGGTGCTGTCCAGCGTGCTGGTGGCGGGGTTCATCAAATCCGGCAATATGGTGCTGGGCATCGTGATGGCCCTGTGCATCGGCGCGGCCTGCGGCGCGCTGAACGGCGTGCTGATCACCCGGGTGGGCATCGCGCCCTTCATCGCCACCTACGGCGTGGACTGGGTGGCCCTGGGCCTTGCCTTTGTGTACACCGGCGGCGTGTACATCTACGACTTTCCCGAAAAATTCCGCAGCATCGCCAACGGACAGTTCCTGGGCCTGGTGCCCAATGTGGCGGTGGTCACCATCGCGGTGTTCCTGGTGCTGTGGTTCGTCACCTGCCGCACCACCTACGGCCGCAACATCTACTCGGCGGGCAACAACATGGCGGCCACGGCGCTGTCCGGCGTGAACGCCAAAAACATCGTCCTCAGCGTGTATGTCATCAACGGCTTGCTGGCCGCCACCACGGGCATTCTGTACATGGCCAAGCTGAACGCGGCCGACCCGGGCATCTCCGGCAGTTTCACCCTGGACTCCATCGCCGCGGCGCTGATCGGCGGCACCTCCTTCGAGGGCGGCAAGGGCAGCGTGGCGCACACGGTGGTGGGCGCGCTGATCATCATCTTCATCCGCAACGGCATGAATATCCTGGGCGTGGCCACCACCTGGCAGCAGGCCGTGGTGGGCGGGGTGATCCTGCTGAGCATCGTGCTGGAAAAAGTGACCCAGAAAATGGTGGCCGGCAGCAAGCGCAAAGCGGCGGCCGCCGCCTGAATAAGGGAAGACCGGGCGCCGTGCGGCCCTTGTGACGTGCGGCCGCCCGCTGAAAAACATAAAAAAAGAGAGGTATGAACATGAAAAAGACACTGTCCATTCTCAGCCTGGTCCTGGTGTTCGCGCTGGCCCTGACGGCCTGCGGCGGCGCCTCTTCCAGCAGCGCCCCCGCCCCCGCTTCCACCCCGACCTCCACGGCCGAGCCCGCCTCCGCCGCCGAGCCCGCTTCCACCGGCTCTGCCAGCGTAGAGGGCAAAGAAGTGACCATGATCCTGAAAAACCTGACCAACCCGTTCTTCATCTCCGTGAAGGAAGGCGCCGAGAAGGCCGCCGAGGAACTGGGCATCAAATTGACCGTGCTGGCCCCCCTGAAGGCCGACAACAACGAGGAGCAGACCCAGATGGTGGAACAGGCCATCGCCAGCCAGACCGACCTGCTGATCATGTGCCCCTCCGATTCGGAAGGCATCGTGCCGGCCATCCAGAAAGTGGCCGAGGCGGGCATCCCCATCGTGGACCTGAACACCATGATCGGCGGCGACGAAGTGCTGTGGAAGACCTTTGTGGCCATCGAGAACTATGACGCCGGCTACCAGACCACCAAGGCCCTGTGCGAGCTGATGGGCGGCGAGGGCGAGATCATGATCATCGAGGGCGTCACCGGCGCCCAGACCTCCATCGACCGCGTGAAGGGCGCCACCGACGCCATCGCCGAGTATCCCGACATCAAGATCGTGGCCCAGCAGAGCGGCGACTACAACCGCGCCAAAGCCATGGACGTGGTGCAGAACCTGCTGCAGGCCAACCCCAACGTGAAAGCCATTTACTGCTGCAACGACGAGATGGCCCTGGGCGCCGTGGAGGCCGTTGCCTCCGCCGGCAAGACGGGCGACATCCTCATCGCCGGCTGCGACGCCAACGCCGACGCGCAGGCCGCCATCAAGGACGGCAAAATGGCCCTTTCCTGCGACAGCCAGCCTGTGGAGCAGGGCTACCAGGCCGTGATCACCGCCGGCAAGGTCCTGGCGGGCGAAGACGTGGAAGCGCGCGTGGTCACCGAAATGAAGGTCGTGAGCAAAGAAGACCTGGCTTAAGGGCCGTTTGAAAAATCGAGATCACCGTCTTTTTCTGCAAACAGTGGCGTCTGCCGCGTTAAAAATACCCGGGTCCCGGCAAAGGGCTCCTGCGTTTTTGCCCTGCAGACGCGCACTGCTTGCGAAAAGACCGGCCGTTTCTCTCTTTCCAAATAAGCCCTAAACAATCAGGCGCGGCGTGCCGCCGCGCGATAGGGAGGATAAAACCATGGAAGACAACCGTTGGCTTTTTACCGAGAACCCGAGCATCATGTTCGAGAATTCTTTGGTGGGCCGCATCAAAAAAGAAGTTTGGGACATGACCGAGGAGCAGGTGAACGAGTGGATCGAGAAAGAGCTGGAGATCCCCTCGCCTTCCGAACTGGGCCAGGCCGGCACGTACATCCAGACCACCTGCCGCCATGACCTGCGCGAGCGGCGCCGCAAAAACGACGTGGTGTTCGTGCCCATCGGCTGCACGGAAAACCACGGCGACCACTGCCCCTCCGGCCAGGACACGTTTCAGGTCACACAATTTCTGGAGGGCATCCGCCGCTATACGGCCAAGCAGGGCCGCGAGGTGAACCTGGCCTTCCCGCCGCTTTTGTACGGCGGCCATCCGTATCACCACATCGGTATGCCCGGCACGGTGATCCTGCCCCAGGAAGTGGTGGTGGAGACGATCATCGCCGTGATGCTGGGCCTGTGGGACGACGGCTTCCGCAAGATCATCCTCATCAACAACCACGGCCAGCTGTGGAACCTGGTGACGGCCGTGCAGGAGTTCTGCAAGCGCTACCAGTTGCCCGGCGTGTTTGAAGTGTTCGACTGGCACCGCGCCACCCGCGAGTTCTTCGCGCCCAACAACGGCAAACCCAACTGCATGGAGACGCCCTTCGTCCACGCGGACGAAAGCGAGACCAGCCTGGGCCTGCTGATGTTCCCGGAGATGATCAAGATGGACTACGCCGTGGACACCAAGGGCAAAAAATACTTGGACGAGGGCTGGTTCGACACCTCCGTGGACGATTACCGCCGGCCCCACCGCTGGGACGAGGGCGAGGGCCACGCGGCCATCGAGCACTTCTCCACGCCCGAGGGCGTGGTGGGCTCGCCCACGCTGGCCACGGCCGACAAGGCCAAACGCCCCATCGTGGCCATCACCAAAATGCTCATCGGCCTGATGGACGAGATCCTGGAAAAATTCCCCGCCGGCACCGTGCCGCCTGTGGAGGAGACCACCTTCCGCACCGAGGCGGAAATGGCCCCCTATCTGAAGGAGCCCTTCAGCCCCGGCTGGAAATCCGTGTACAGCCTGCCGCGCATCGGCCCGGTGGAGCGCCTGTAAAATCGTATCGCAAAGAAAGAGGGGGCGGTCGGCAGACCGTCCCCTCTTGTACATGAAAGGAAGAAGAGAATGCTGAATTACGCGATCTGCGCCTCTGAGGGCGCGGCCCTGCACGAGCCGGTGCTGTTCCGGGGCAGCTATACGGACGCCTTTGCCTACGCCGGTGGCCTGGGCTACAAGGGGCTGGAGATCCACCTGCGGGACGCCGCCGCGGCCGACGCCGGCGCGCTGGCCCAGGCCAGCGCGGCCACGGGCGTGCAGGTGGCCGCCGTGGCCACGGGCCTGGCCAAGCGGGTGGACGGCCTGTCCCTCATCGACGACGACAAAGTCGGCCGCCGCGCGGCCGTCCAGCGGCTGAAAGGCCACCTGGACCTGGCGGCCCGCTTCGGCTGCACGGTCATCATCGGCAGCATGCGGGCCAACGTGCCCAGCCCGGACCGCCGGGAGGAATGCTATGCCGTTTTGGCCGACTCCATCAAATACCTGGCGGATTACATTGCGGATAAAAACTGTAGCATCGTGTTCGAGGCCATCAACCGGTACGAGAACAACTACCTGAACAACGCCGCCGAGACGGCGGACTTCATCGACCGCATCGGCTCGGACAAGGTGCTGATGCTGCTGGACACCTTCCATATGAACATCGAGGAACGGGACATGTGCGCCCCCCTGCGGGACTATGCCAAATACCTGGGCCATATCCACTTTGCGGACAACACCCGCTGGTACCCCGGCCATGGGCAGATCGATTTTGGTGCCATCGCCCGCACGCTGGAGGAAGTGGGCTACGACAAATGGGTGAGCATGGAGTACCTGCCCCTGCCCGACGAGGAGACGGCCGGCCGCAAGGGCATGGAATTTTTGCGCGGGCTGTAAGCGGCCCGGCGCATAAGAGATAGCCTTTACGGCCGCTTTTTCGGCCAGGCGGGCCGTCCCCGGCCCACGGCCATGGAGATCCGTTTTTTATTACTGAACAATAAAAAAGAGCGGGCCGTGCCCCGAAGGACACGGCCCGCCGCTTTCTGAACGCAGGGGAGCCGAGAGGCTCAATCGATGAAGATACCGCGGCGCGGCAGCTCGTGCACGCTTTTCCAGCCCTCGCTCAGCGGCTCTTTCAGGCAGGGCGCGATCTCTTCCAGGGGCCGCAGGCTGAATTTCTCGGGCGGGGGCACAGTGCCGGCGGGGTAGTTTTCCAGCACGTCCTCCACCATCATGGTCAGATACTCGCAGATGGTGGCGATGGCGCGTTTCACCTTGCGGGGCTCGGCGCGGGAGGGCTTGCCCACCACGCCCTCCGGCGTGCCGAAGCGCTCGATCACGCGGTGGCCCTCGGCCTCGGACCACTTGTTGGGCCGGTGGAAGCTGTCCACGGAACCGTCGTAGTAGCCGTCGTCCAGCATGCCCATGCTCTTGGGCTCGGCGTCCACCACCACGCTCATGTCCACCATCTCGGGGAACATCAGCAGCGCGGCGCTGGTCTCGCTCTCGTCCGCATGGATGAAGGGCGTGGTCACGAAGTCGGGCCGTTTGTCGCCCAGGGGATAGAAGAACTCGCGGATGGCGCGGTGCCACTCCACCACCGTGGCGAAGGCGGGCAGCTGATAGCGCTTGAAGAACTCCTGAATGGCGGATTCCAGCATCCAGTCCATGCCGTGGTTGTTCACCAGGATGATCTTGCGGAAGCCGTCGTCCCACAAGCCCAGCATCACGTTGATCAGGGTCTCCACCACCACGGTCTCGGTGGTGATGACGGTGCCGGGCATGCCCACGTGGTGATAGGGATGGCCGCCGTAGTTCAGCGGGGGCAGCGCCAGCGCCACCTCGTGGCCCTGCTTGGCCGTACAGCGGCGCACGGCCTCGCAGATGGAGGTGCACATGTAAGTATCCAGGCCGGAGTTGTTGTGGATGCCGTGGTTCTCGGTGCAGCCGATGGGCACCAGCACGATGTCGTTTTTGCGCCGCTTCTCGATCACCTTGTTGCGGGAGGTGTTCTGGATGTAGCAGCCGGCCTTGCCCAGCTCGGATTCGCTGGGGATCTCATATTTCTCTTTCAGGATGCGTTCGATCTCTTCCTCGGGCGCGTCCCACATGCGTTTTTTCATGCGGCCCACGGCCGTGTCTTCGAAGAAGATATTGGGGTATTCCGTGGTCAGATATTTGTCGTACAATGCGCTCACCTTGCCTTTCCTTTTCCTGTGTGCGGGGCGCCGGACGCCGGCCCCGCTGCTTGTACCCCCATCATACCCGATGCGCAAAAAAGGGGCAACGGGCGTCCGTATGAACTTGGCCCCATCCCTTTGGGCGTTCGCACAAAGCGGCGCCGCTTTACCTCTATAATAAAGGGGGATCTTTATGGAACTGACTTTGGAAATGTTGACCGATCATCTGCAAAAACACGGCATTGACGTGCACCTTGTGCAGCGCAGGCTGAAAAAGCGCGCCTTCCGCGATGTGCGCCGCACCCCGGCGGACGGGGAGGTGTGGGAGGAGGGCTTCCTCTACTGCGGGGCCGCGGCGCCCCCGGCGGGGGCCCCGGCCTTTTTCCTGCTGCCGGCCGCGGCGGGGCAGGGCTTTGCCGGCGACGCCCTGGTGTGCGGCACCGATGCCGAGACCCTGTTCGCCCTGGCGCAGGACTGCTTTTTGGCTTACCGCGAGTGGATGGCCCGTTTGGGCGCCTGCGTGCTGGGCGGCGGCACGCTGAAAGAGCTGATCGCCCTGGCGCGGCCCGTATTCCAGAACCCCATCAGCGTGGACGACCCGGGCTTCCGCCTGCTGGCCTACAGCGAGGGCTACGACCGGGAGCTGGGAGACGAGGAATCCCTGTTCGTGGCCGAGAACGGCTACCACTCCCCCCGCTATGTGGAGCGCATGGTGGACGACCCGGTGTTCCTGCACAATCTGGAACACGGCACCGGCCCCTTTTTATATCATTACGACTTTCTGCAGCACTCCAGCATCTACTGCCCGCTGCGGGGCCGGGACGGGCTGGTGGGCTTCCTCACCATCGTGGGGCGGCAGGATAATTTTACCCCCGGCATGGTGGACGCGGCCGCCCTGTTCGCCGGGATGCTGGGCGCGGTGCTCAGCCGGCCCGCGGCGCCCCTGCGGCCAGACGACACCATTTTGCTGGAGGCGCTGCGGGGCAGGCCGGTGGAGCAAAAACTGCTGGATGTGTGCCTGGAAAAGCTGCCGCCCGACGGCGGGGCGGGCTACAGCGTGGTGCGCCTGGAATTCTGCGCCACCCAGGAGAAGAACCGCTT
This sequence comes from uncultured Oscillospiraceae bacterium, assembly GCA_905212515.1. Classification (GTDB taxonomy): domain Bacteria; phylum Bacillota; class Clostridia; order Oscillospirales; family Ruminococcaceae; genus Ruthenibacterium. The sequence continues at coordinate 6,716 of CAJMEU010000055.1, forward strand.
TCTGCTGGCCCGTGTGGAGGAGCTGCTGGCCGGCCATCTGCCCCAAAGCAAGGTGCTGCAGGACGGCGGCGGCCTGACCGTGCTGGTGAGCGAGAAGCGGGCGCCGGCCAAAGAACTGTCCGCTTTTTTGTCCGGTTTGGCCCTGGCCAACCACTTCCGGGCCGGCTTCAGCCTGCCCTTTGCGGATTTCACCCTGCTGCACACCGCCTATGCCCAGGCGCGGGCGGCCATCCAGTGGGGCGCGCGCCTGCAGAAGGGGCAGGCGGTGTTCCAGTACGGCGGCGTGCTGTTTTACGATATTTTATCCCGCTGCCTGACCGAGGCCGAGCGCAAAAGCCTGTGCGCCCCGGCGCTGGAAACGCTGCGCCTGCACGATGCCCAGCGCGGCACCGAGCTGAGCCGCACCCTGCGCGTGTGGCTGCAGGCCGGCGGGCAAAGCAGCGCCGCCGCGGCGGCGCTGCATCTGCACAAAAATTCGCTGTACTACCGGGTGGCGCAGATCAGTGAATTGACGGGCCTGGACCTGAAAGACTTTGCCGTGTGCGAGCGGCTGCGCCTTTCCCTGTACCTGGAGGACCTGGCGCGGCTGTAGTTTCCCGTTTACAGCGCCCTTTTTTGTTGTTATAATGAGACAATAAAGAGAGGGGTGTTTTCCTATGCCAACCGTGATCCCCGAGGGCTACCGGGCCGTGCTGGGCCTGTACGAGACCCAGAAGGCCATCGGCCTCATCAAACAGATCTTCCTGGCCAAGCTGTGCGCGGCCCTGCATCTCAAGCGCGTCACCGCGCCCCTGTTCGTGGACCCGGCCTCGGGCCTGAACGACGACCTGAACGGCGTCGAGCGGCCGGTGGACTTCGACGTGCCGGCCATCCACACCCGCGCGGCCGTGGTGCACAGCCTGGCCAAATGGAAGCGCCTGGCCCTGGCCGAGTACGATTTCCACGTGGGCAACGGCCTGGTGACGGACATGAACGCCATCCGCCGGGACGAGGAGATGGACAATCTGCACTCCATCTACGTGGACCAGTGGGACTGGGAGAAGGTCATCACCCGGGCCGACCGCACGCAAAGCTATCTGCAAAAGACCGTGCAGGACATCGTGCACGCCATGTGCGGTACCCTGGACGAGCTGAAATGGCAGATGCCCAGCCTGGATACGGCGCTGGTCCGGGACGTGGCCTTTTTCACCAGCCAGGAGCTGGAGGACCGCTGGCCGGATCTCTCGCCCAAGCAGCGGGAGGACGAGGTGTGCCGGCGGTACAAGACCGTGTTCATCAGCCAGATCGGCGGCAGGCTGAAAAGCGGCCGGCCCCACGATGGCCGCGCGCCGGACTATGACGATTGGGCCCTCAACGGCGATTTGCTGTTCTGGCACGAACCGCTGCAGAAGGCGCTGGAGATCAGCAGCATGGGCATCCGCGTGGACGAGGAGTCCCTGGCGCGGCAGTTGGCCGAGGCGGGCTGCCCCGAACGGGCGCAGCTGCCCTTCCACAGCCGGCTGCTGGCCGGCGGGCTGCCCCTCTCCATCGGCGGCGGCATCGGGCAAAGTCGTATGTGCATGCTGCTGCTGGGCAAGGCCCACGTGGGCGAGGTGCAGGTGAGCCTGTGGGACGACGACACGCGCGAGGTGTGCCGCAGAGCGGGGGTGAGGCTGCTGTGATGGAGGTGCGAAAAGCCCGGCCGCAGGACCTGCCCGCCCTGATGGCCCTGTACGGCGAGGCCCGCCGTTTTATGTGCGCGGCCGGCAATCCCCATCAGTGGACCGGCGGCTACCCGGGCGCGGAGCTGGTATCCGCCGGCATCGCCGCGGGGCGCCAGTATATCCTGGAGGAGGAAGGCGTGCTGCTGGCCGCCTTCTATTACGAGGAGGGCCCGGCGCCCGAGCCCACCTACGCGGCCATCGACGGCGCCTGGCTGCGGCCGGGGCCCTACGGGGTGCTGCACCGCGTCGCCGTGGCCGGCGCCGCCCGGGGCAGGGGCGCGGCGGCGGCCTGCTTTGCCTGGTGCTTTACCCGCTGCGGCAACCTGCGCGCCGACACCCACGCCGACAACGCGCCCATGCAGCGCGCCCTGGAAAAGGCGGGCTTTGTGCGGTGCGGCACCATCCGCCTGGCGGACGGCAGCCCGCGCATTGCCTACCAGAAAATAGGAGGGGAATTTTGTGTATCTCCCACAGAAAATGCCCCGCCCGCCCGCCGAAGTTCAGCAGCCGCCTCGGTTGACAAGCCCTCCCGCGGGTGATACAATAAATTGAATAACGCGGGCGGGGGCCGGGCATTGCGCGGCGCCGCCCCAAGGCGATGGGAGGGAAGCGCGATGCCGGTGCTGTGCCAGGGTTTGCAAGGCGGCCATGGGCGTGCTGTTTTCCTTCCCGTCTCCGTCTTTTGAAGCTCTTTCCTTTTATTGGAAAGAGCTTTTTTTCTGATTGTCCACATTTGAGAAAGGAGACATCATGCTCATCCGCAACGCAACGCTCACCGATGCCGCCGGCACGCGCGCGGGCGACATCCTGATCGAGAACGGCCGCATCGCCCGGGTGGGCGAGGGGCTGGAAGCCCCCGCGGGCTGCCCGGTGGTGGACGCCGCGGGCCTCATGGCCCTGCCCGCCTTCATCGACCTGCACGCCCATTTCCGCACGCCGGGATTTGAGTACAAAGAGACCATCGAGACCGGCAGCCGCGCGGCGGCACGGGGCGGGTACACCTTTGTGAACTGCATGGCCAACACCAAGCCCGTGTGTTCCTCCGCGGCCATGGCCCAAAGCCTGATGGACGACGCGGCCCGCGTGGGCCTGTGCGACATCAACCAGTGCGTGTCCATCACCCGGGATTTCGACGGCCGCACCGTCAGCCACCTGGCCATTTTGCCCCACAACCTGCGCTTCATCAGCGAGGACGGCAAGGGCGTGCGGGACAGCAGGGTGATGTACGAGGCCATGAAGATCGCCGCCCAGCGGGGCCTGACCGTGATGAGCCACGCCGAGGACATGGACCTGTCGCCCATCGACTACCGCGCGGCCGAAAATATCGAGACGGCCCGCAACCTCTATCTGGCCCAGAGCACGGGCGCCCGGCTGCACCTGTGCCACGTGAGCACCCGCGAGGCCATGGGCGATATCATGACGGCCCGCCAGCGGGGCGTCAAGGTGACCTGCGAGGTGACGCCCCACCACCTGTGGTTCGACGACAGCACCTGCGATTACCGCGTCAACCCGCCCATCCGCGCCAAGGCGGATGTGGAGTACCTCATCGCCGCCATCGAGGACGGCGACGTGGACGCCATCGCCACGGACCACGCGCCCCATTCGGCCGAGGACAAGGCCGGCGGTGCCCCGGGCCTGGTGGGCCTGGAGACGGCCTTCGCCGTGTGCTATACCAAGCTGTGCCGCGGCCGCGGCTTGCCGCTGTCCACCCTCAGCCGCCTGATGAGCCAGGGCCCGGCCCGCATCCTGGACCTGAACAAGGGCCTTTTGGCCGAAGGGTACGACGGCGACGTGGTGCTGGTGGACCTGGAGCAGCCCTTCACCGTGGACCCGGAGGAATTCGCCGGCAAAAGCCGCAACACGCCCTTTGCCGGCATTTCCCTGTACGGCAGGGTGAAGGCCACCGTCAAGCAGGGGCGCCTCACCTTCAGCGAACTGGAACCGGGGAACGGCCCGCAACAAACGCCCTGACGCCCGCCCACCATAGGACAATAGGAGGAACATCTATGCTGAACATCGACCGCCTGTATGAATCCGTCGCCGATCGCGGCCCCGTGTGCGTGGGCCTGGACACCGACTTTTCCTACCTGCCCGCCAGCTTTGCCCGCAAAGAGCTGTCCCGCGGGGAGAACATCTTCAATTTCAACAAGCGCATCATCGAGGCCACCAAGGACGTGGCCGGCTGCTACAAGGTGCAGATCGCCTATTACGAGGCCCTGGGCCTGGAAGGCCTGCTGGCGTACAAGTCCACGCTGAACTACCTGCGGGACGCAAAGCTCCTCGCCATCGGGGATATCAAGCGCGGCGACATCGCCAAAACCGCCGAGCTGTACGCCAAGGCCCATCTGGACGGCGAGTTCGAGGCGGATTTCGTCACCCTGTCGCCCTATATGGGCCTGGATTCGATCCAGCCCTACGCCCGATACATGGAGGAGAAGGGCAAGGGCGTGTTCGCGCTGTGCCGCACCTCCAACCCCGGCTCGAAGGATTTTGAGTATGAAACGCTGGCCGACGGCCGCCATGTGTACGACCTGGTGGGCGACAAGCTGAACGCCATGGGCAAGCAGTGGATGGGCGCGCACGGCTACTCCTCCCTGGGGCTGGTCATCGGCGGCACCTCCGCCGAGGAGGCCAGCGAGATCCGCGCCAAATACAAGGACAGCTTCTTCCTCATCCCCGGTTACGGCGCCCAGGGCGGCAAGGCCGAGGACATCGCCCAGTACCTCGCCGCGGGCAACGGCGGCACGGTGAACTCCAGCCGGGGCATCCTGCTGGCCTGGAAGAAGCAGGAGGGCGTCCCCTTCGACGAGGCCGCCTACAACGAATGTGTGGACATGAAAGGGGCCATCGCCGATGCATGCGCAAAACTGTGAGGCGGTCGTCCTGCACAACAGCCGCCAGGCCGGGGATATCTACCTGCTGACGGCGGGCCTGCCCGCGGGGGCGGCCATGCCGAAAAGCGGCCAGTTCTATATGCTGCGCGCCTGGGCCGAGGACGAGCCCCCGCTGCTGAGCCGGCCCATCAGCGTGCACGACGCGGACGAGGCGGCGCGCACGGTCAGCTTTTTGTACCAGGTGAAGGGCCGGGGCACGCAGCGGCTGGCCGCCCTGGAGGAGGGCGGGGCCCTTGCCCTGACGGGCCCGGCGGGCAACGGCTTCGCGCCCCAGGGGCCCAGGGCCGTGCTGATGGGCGGCGGCATCGGCACCGCGCCCCTGCTGCTGCTGGCCAAAGAGCTGCGGGCCGCCGGCGCGCAGGTGGACGCCATCCTGGGCTTCCGGGACGAGCCCTACCGGGTGGAGGCCTTCGCGGCGGTGTGCCGCCGGGTGCAGGTGGCCACCGACACGGGCAGCGCGGGCCACAAGGGCTTTGTCACCGACCTGCTGATCCCTGAACAGTACGACACCGTGTACGTCTGCGGGCCCGAGATCATGATGGAGAAGGCCGCCAAAATGGCCCTGGCCAAAGGCGTGCGCACCTATGTGAGCAAGGAGGCCAAAATGGCTTGCGGCCTGGGCGCGTGCCTGGGCTGCACCTGCCAAAGCGGCGCCGGTGCGCCCGTCAGCGTGTGCAAGGACGGCCCCGTGTTTGAAGGGAGTGTGTTTTATGGCTGACGTACCCGCGTCCCTGGCCGTGCGCCTTTGCGGCGTGCCGCTGGCAACGCCCGTCATCGGCGCGTCGGGCACCTACGGTTTCGGCGAGGAATACGCCGGTATCGTCGACCTGCGCTGGCTGGGCGCCGTGTCCGGCAAAGGGCTGACGCTGGAGGGCAAGGACGGCAACAAAGGCGAACGGCTGTACGAGACGCCGTCGGGCCTGATCAATTCCATCGGCCTGCAGAACCCGGGCGTGCGCCATTTTATAAAGCGCGAACTGCCCCGCATGAAGGCCCTGGGCCCCAAGGCCATGGCGAACCTGGGCGGCAGCACCATCGAGACGTACGAGGAGGGCGCGGCCCTGCTGGACGCCACGGACGTGGACTTTATCGAGCTGAACATCAGCTGCCCCAACGTGAAGGCCGGCGGCATCGCCTACGGCGTGAAGGCCGAAAGCGCCCGCGAGGTGGTGGCCCGGGTGCGCAAGTGCACGAAAAAGCCCCTGGTGGTAAAAATGAGCCCCAACGCGGAAAATATCGTGGATATGGCCCTGGCCTGCCAGGACGCGGGCGCGGACGCCCTGTCCCTGGTGAATACCTTCCAGGCCATGGCCATCGACCTGGAGCGGCGGCGCCCGGTGTTCGACAACGTGTTCGCCGGCCTGTCCGGCCCGGCCATCCGGCCCATCGCCCTGCGCATGGTGTACCAGGTGTGTAAAGCCGCGCAGGTGCCCGTGGTGGGCCTGGGCGGCATCGCCACGGCCGAGGACGCCCTGGGCTTCATCATGGCCGGCGCAACGGCCGTGCAGGTGGGCACTGCCAACTTTGCGAATCCCCGCGCCTGCGAGGATATTGCCCGGGGAATGGCCCAGTGGATGGACGCCCACGGCGTGCAAAGCCTCGATGAGGTGCGCGGCGCGGCGCTTTGAGCGCGCCGGCGGCGCCCCCCGGCACAGTTTGACCGTTATTTTCCAATCATAGAAGGGGAGGTTCACGATGAACAATCTTGAAGTTTTAAAATCCTGTGACGCCTTTTTGGAGGGCCATTTCCTCCTGTCCTCCGGCCGCCACTCTTCGGCCTACTGCCAGATGGCCTTTTTGCAGCAGTATCCCGACAAGTGCGCCCAGGTGATGGAGAGCGTGGCCGCCCAGTTGGCGGACACCGACGTGGACGTCATCGTGGGGCCGGCCATGGGCGGCATCGTGTACGCCTACGAGCTGGGCCGGCAGCTGGGCAAGCGCGCCATTTTCACCGAGCGCGTGGACAACGTGATGACCCTGAAGCGCTTCGCCATCCATCCGGGCGAGAAGTGCGTGATCGCCGAGGACGTGGTGACCACCGGCATCTCCAGCCTGGAGACCAAGCGCGTCATCGAGGAGGCCGGCGGCGTGTGCCTGGGCATCGTGTGCGTGGTGGACCGCACCAAGCCCGAGGCGCCCAGCCCCATCCCCATCCTGGCCAGCGCCCTCCAATTGGACCTGCCCACCTACGCCCCCGAAGAATGCCCCCTCTGCAAAGAGGGCAAACTGCCCCTGGTGCATCTGGGCAGCCGCAAAATGAAAGAGCAGGCCAAACAGACCTTGTGAATAAAGGAGGAGCCATGAAAGCATTCATCGTATTGGAAAACGGCATGGTGTTCGAGGGCGAGAATTTCGGCGCGTCGGGCACGTCCGTGGGCGAAGTGGTGTTCAACACCGGCATGGCGGGCTATGAGGAGACCCTCACCGACCCCAGCTATTACGGCCAGATCATCACCCAGACGTATCCCCTGATCGGCAATTACGGCGTGAACGGCGAGGATGCCGAGTCCGGCCGCGTGTGGGCCTTTGGCTACATCGTGCGCCAGGTGTGCGACGAACCCTCCAACTTCCGCAGCAGGGGCACGGTGGACGCCTTCCTGAAAGAGCAGGGCGTCATCGGCGTGCAGGGCGTGGACACCCGCCGGCTGACGCGCATCCTGCGCGAGTCGGGCGTGATGAACGGCGCCGTCACCACCGAGTACGCCAGCGCCGGGCAGGCCCTGGCCGACGAAGCGCTGATGGCGCGCATCAAAGGATATGCCGTGACGGGCGCCGTGGACGCGGTGACGGCCGGTGAGACGCACACCTACAACGAGGAGGGCGCGCCCCATGTGGCCCTGTTCGATTACGGCTATAAGCGCAACATCCGCCGCATCCTGGTGGGGCGCGGCTGCAAGGTGACGGTGGTGCCCGCCCGCACCACCGCGGCCGAGCTGCGGGCCCTGGGGGTGGATGGCATCATGCTGTCCAACGGCCCCGGCGACCCGGCGGAGAACACGGCCATCATTGAGAACCTCAAGGAGATCACCCACATGGGCCTGCCGGTGTTCGGCATCTGTTTGGGCCATCAGCTGACGGCCCTGGCCCACGGCGCCAGGACGCAGAAGCTGAAATACGGCCACCGGGGCGTCAACCAGCCCGTCACCGATTTCGCCATGGACCGCACCTTTATCACCAGCCAGAACCACGGCTACGCCGTGGTGGCGGACACCGTGGACCCGGCCCTGGCCCAGGTGAGCCACGTGAACGCCAACGACAAGACGGTGGAGGGCGTGCGCTACCGGGACATCCCCTGTTTTACCGTGCAGTTCCACCCCGAGGCCTGCAGCGGCCCCAAGGACACAGGCTACCTGTTCGACGAATTTGTTGCCATGATGCGGAAAGGGGGCAAATAAGATGCCGAAGGATCCATCCATCAAAAAGGTGCTCGTCATCGGCTCGGGCCCCATCATCATCGGCCAGGCCGCCGAGTTCGACTACTCGGGCACCCAGGCCTGCCGCGCCCTGAAAAGCGAGGGCATCGAGGTGGTGCTGGTGAACTCGAACCCGGCCACCATTATGACGGACCCGGACATTGCCGACCGCGTGTATGTGGAGCCTATGACCGTGGAGGTGCTGGAGCGGGTCATCGAAAAGGAAAAGCCCGATTCCATCCTGCCCAACCTGGGCGGCCAGATGGGCCTGAACCTGGCCATGGAGCTGTACCGCTCGGGCTATCTGGACAAGGCCGGCGTGCGGCTGCTGGGCTGCCGCCCCGACACCATCGACCGCGCCGAGGACCGCCAGCTGTTCAAGGACACCATGGAGAAAATGGGCCAGCCCTGCATCCCCTCCAAGGTGGTGGAAAACCTGGACGACGCCCTGGCCTTTGCCGAGGAGATCGGCTATCCGGTCATCGTGCGGCCCGCCTTCACCATGGGCGGCACCGGCGGCGGCATCTGCGACGACCGCGCCCAGCTGCACGAGATCGGCACCAACGGCCTGCGCCTGTCGCCCATCCACCAGGTGCTGATCGAGAAGGGCATCGCCGGCTGGAAAGAGATCGAATACGAAGTGATGCGCGACGGCAAGGGCAACGCCATCACCATCTGCAACATGGAAAATATGGACCCCGTGGGCGTGCACACCGGCGACTCCATCGTGGTGGCGCCCACCCAGACGCTGTCCGACAAAGAGTGCCAGATGCTGCGCCGCGCCGCGCTGGACATCATCACCGAGCTGGGCATCGAGGGCGGCTGCAACTGCCAGTTCGCCCTGAAGCCGGACTCCTTCGAGTACGCGGTGATCGAGGTGAACCCCCGCGTGTCCCGCTCCTCGGCCCTGGCCTCCAAGGCCACGGGCTACCCCATCGCCAAGGTGGCCACCAAGATCGCCATCGGCTATTCCCTGGACGAGCTGCCCAACGAGGTGACGGGCCAGACCTGCGCCTGCTTCGAGCCGGCCATCGATTACTGTGTGCTGAAATTCCCCAAATGGCCCTTTGACAAATTCGTCTACGCCAAAAAGGACCTGGGCACCCAGATGATGGCCACCGGCGAGGTGATGGCCATCGCCCCCACCTTCGAGCACGCCATGATGAAAGCCGTGTCCAGCATCGAGCTGGGCCTGGACTGCCTCACCATGCCCGCGGTGGCCGCCCTGCCCGATGAAGAAGTGGTGGAAAAGCTGTCCGTGTGCGACGCCGACCGCGCCTTCGTGGTGTACGAGGCGATCAAGCGGGGCGTCAGCTTTGACACCATTTACGACAAGACGAAGATCGACAAGTGGTTCCTGTCCAAGCTGAAAAAGCTGGCCGACTGCGAGCTTTTGCTGGCAAAGGGCCAGGTGACGAAGGAATTGTACCGCCGGGCAAAGCATCTGGGCTTTATGGACAAGACCATCGAGCGCCTGTCCGGCGCGCCCTGCCCGGACCACCTGACGGCCGGCTACAAGATGGTGGACACCTGCGCCGCGGAATATGACGCCAAGACGCCCGAATTCTACTCCTACTTCGACCAGGAGAATGAGGCGGCCCAGTTCATCGCCC
>CAJMEU010000056.1 GCA_905212515.1 uncultured Oscillospiraceae bacterium
GGGAGAGGAAATACCCGATGGGGAACGCCAGCACCAGGCAGATGGCCGTGGCGATAACAGCCTGCACGATGCCCCGGGCGAACACGGTGGTGTAGGCGCCCAGGCCCATGATATTGGCCATGGTGAAATGGCCGGCCTTATCGGTGAAGGCAAAGTAGATGACGATGGCCAGCGGGATCGCCACGAAGGCCACCATCCAGACGAGGTACGGGGAGGCCCCGGCTTTTTGTTTCATCCCTCAGCCCTCCGTTTCCCGCTTCATGATGTGGATTTCGTCCGGGCCGATGCACATGCCGATGAGCTCGCCCACCTGGGCGGCCTGGGTGGAATGGATGATCCACTCGTAACCGGCCTGGCGCACGTGCATCTCGTAATGCACGCCCTTGAAGATGACGTTTTCCACCAGGCCCGTGAGCTGGCCCTGGATGGCGGGAACGATTTGGATGTCCTCGGGGCGCACCACCACCTGCACGATCTCCTTGGGGCGGAAACCCTTGTCCACGCAGGTGAACTCCTGCCCGGCGAACTCGACGAGGAAATCGCGCATCATCACGCCGTCCAGGATGTTGGACTCGCCGATGAAATCGGCCACGAAGGCGTTGGTGGGCTCGTTGTAAATATCCTGGGGGCTGCCCACCTGCTGGATGGCGCCGCCCTTCATCACCACCACCGTGTCCGACATGGTGAGGGCTTCCTCCTGGTCGTGGGTGACGTAGATGAAGGTGATCTCCAGGCTTTGCTGGATGCGTTTCAGCTCGATCTGCATCTCCTTGCGCAGCTTGAGGTCCAGCGCGCCGAGGGGCTCGTCCAGCAGAAGGACGCGGGGCTCGTTCACCAGGGCGCGGGCGATGGCCACCCGCTGCTGCTGGCCGCCGGACAGGGTGGTGGTGCTGCGCCGTTCGAACCCCTTGAGGCCCACCAGCTCCAGCATCTCCAGCACCCGGCGCTTGATCTCCCGCTCGTCCACCTTGCGCAGGCGCAAGGCGAAGGCCACGTTCTCGAACACGTTGAGGTGCGGGAACAAAGCGTATTTCTGGAACACCGTGTTCAGCGGCCGCTTGTACGGCGGCTCGCGCGTGATGTCTTTGCCTCCAAAAAAAACATGGCCCGATTTCGGCTCCACGAACCCGCCTATGACACGGAGCGTGGTGGTTTTCCCGCAGCCCGACGGGCCGAGGAAGGTCATGAACTCCTTGTCGCGGATGTCGAGACTGAGCCCGTCCAAAACGCGCTCCCCGTCGAAATCGACCACAATGTTTTTCAGCGAAACGATACTGCTCTGCATATACATGCATCCCCCTTTGCGGATTTTCTGGGGGGCATCTCCCCCACAGCCCATGCCCGTCACACCGCCCCGCAAAAGGTTTGTTACACTGCCTGGGCAGCTACAGCGGTATGCAGTGACATGGAAAAAGCGGCAGACAGACTTTTTAAAGCCCGGCAAAGCCGCCATGTGTCAGATGCAATTATAAAACACACAAGTGTACTATAGTAAAATGCAAAAGCTTTGTCAATACTTTTTTCCGTTTTTTCCGTTAAATTCTCTCGTTTATCAAGATTTTTCAGCGTTTTTTGGGAATTTCCCGCGTGAAATTTTAGCTTTCCTCTTAAATCCTTGAAAATCCTCTGGTTTTCTTGCGTTTCCTCCGATTTTGTCAAAAGGCCGTCTCCCGGCGGGGAGACGGCCTTTTTCATCTGTTTTCCTCGAGGGCCAGCGCTGCGCGCCGCGCGGCAGCGAGGAAGGACGCCAGGGACACGGCCAGCAGCAGGGCCGCGAAGGCCACCGCCACGTTATAAATGGCCGCGCGATTGCACAGCACGTCACAAAACTCCTGGCCGTTCAAGCCTTGAAAAAAGGCCGCCAGTAAGCCGGCATAGTGGGAAACGTCGAACAAATTGTCCGGCGGCAGATAGGCGGCCGGCAGGCGCAGCCAGTTTAGCAGCCAGTAAACGGCCGCCAGGGCGGCCAAGCCGGGCAAAAGGGCTTTCCCCAGGCGGCACAGGGCGGCGCGGCCGCCCATCCCCTGCCGGCCGGCCAGATACAAGGACACCAAGGCGCGCCAGCAGCCGGCCAGGAGCCAGCCCACGGGCACCAGCAGCCCCAAGATGACGGCCAGCCGCACCAGGGCGGCGGCCAGGGCGCGGGCATCGCGCAGGTCGTGCCCCCAGCCGTTTGCCCCCAATAAGGCTTTACGGGCGGCGTCCAACAATTGGTCCTTCTGCCTGGCCCCCTCCCCCGTCAGCAGCAATTGCTGCACCGGGACCTCGGTTGCCGGGGCGTTTGGCGGGGCCGAGAGGTAGACCACGGGCACGCCGTCCCCGGCCATTTTGTCCAGCGCGCCGGCGCGCGGGCGGTAGACGCCGCACACCTGGTAAGACGCGCCGTCCACCTGTACGCTGGTCCCCAGGCCGTAGCCGTCGCCCAGCGTCTCAGGCACCACGGCGTAGCGCCGGCCCTGTAAAACCGCGTCCGGCCCGTACCAGGCCCCGCTTGCCAGCAGCACGCCGGCCGCGCCGCCGTAGGCGGCGGTGGCGGGCACGGCCCATACGGGCGTCGTGCCGTCCAGCACGGCGCTTTGCCACAGCGCGCCGCCCTGGCCGGGCAGCTTTTCCTGCACGCCGGCCAGGGTGTCGCCCACGCCGTGGGACGCGTACACCTGTACCACGGGCGGCACCGCGGCCCGCATCTGCGCCAGAAGATAAAGGCACAGGCCGCCTGCCAACAGGGCGGCCAGGGCCCAACAGGCGGCGGCCCGCAGAGCCCCCTTTGCCCGCGCGCCCATCAGCCGGTCACGACGCGCACCGCCTCACCGTCCTGAAGCGTGCGGGAGGGATAGGCCGCGTACCAGGTGGCGGACAGGGCGCCCGCGGTGTCGATGTCTCCGGTGATGGCCGCCTTGCTGGCGTCGCTGGCGACGACCGTAACCTCCACCGCCTCCACGTAATCCTCGATGCCCCACAGAGTGTCCCGCTGGTTGATGCGGTACACGCAAGGGCCCTTGGCGGTGTAGAACACACAGGAGAGAGGCACGTAATCATAGGGGCCGCTGCGGGAGGAGACGGTGATGGTGGCCAGGGTGCCCACGGGGACGCCGGCCTCCTTGGTGAGGCCGGCGGTGACGGTGAAGCCGCCCGCGCCGTTGTCCCGCACCGAATCCACGGAGAGGCCCGCCTGCTGCTGTTCGGCGCGGATGGGCTTGCCCTCGCCCAGCAGCACATATTGGCACAGCCGGGAGGTCTCTGCGCCGCACACGCGCTCGAGGTCCGTGGCGGGCACGTCGAACTCCACTTGGGCGCTGGCGGAGGCCGAGGCAATGCGCGCCAGCACGCTGCCCGCGCCGGCCATGCCGGGGCCGGCCAATTGCTCCAGCGTGCCGGAGGCCGTGGCCGTGACCACGCCGGAGGCCGGGAAGCTGTTTTTCAGCTGGCGGTACTGCATCTCCATCACCGCCAGCTCCTGCTCCAGCACCAGGCGGTCGCCGCCCGTCCAGTTGGTGGCGTTGATGGTGTTGCGCTTTTGCTGAAGGCTGGCTTCCATGCTTTTCATCTGGATCTGGTAATCGGTGAGGTCGATGCGCAGCAGCGCGTCGCCCTCGGCCACCGTGTCGCCCTCGGCGGCCAGCTGCTCGGTGACGGTCCAGGTGCTTTTGGCCAGCACTTCCGCCGCGTTTCTGCCGCCCACGAAGGTGCCCCGGTAGGTATCGGTGTAATCCAGCATGCCGTGCTGGATGGTCACGCGGGACACCTGGGGCAGCAGCATGGTGTACACGGTGCGCGAGGCCACCGTGCACGCCAGCAGCACCAGCAGCACGGCAGCCGCGGCCTTCACCACTTTTGTTTTGTAGTCTGCCATTTTGCCACCCCTTTACTTGATGCCTGAAAATTCGATGCCCTCCACCAGCTCCTCGTTGAAAAAGAGGAACAGCAGCAGCACCGGCATCATGGCCAGCACGCCGCAGGCGAAGGAGAGGGAAAAGTTTTGCTGGGACACCGTGGCCAGGAAGACGCTGAGGGGGTAGCGGATGGGGTCAGAGAGGAACACCATCGGCTGTTCCACCATGTTCCAGGCGTCGATGAAGCTGAGCAGCACCAGGCTGATGGCCCCGCCCTTGCCCGCCGGCACCAGCACCCGGGCCAGCACCCCGGCCGTGCTTGCGCCGTCCAGCCGGGCGGCGTCCACGATCTCGTCCGGCACGCCGCGGAAGATCTGCGTCATCAAAAAGGTGCCGAAGGGCAGAAAGGCCGCCGGCAGCACCAGGGCCCACCAGGTGTCGATGAGGCGCAGCCGGTCCAGCACAATGTAGTTGGGCACCAGGGTAACCTGGACGGGCATCATCATGAGGACGATCAGCAGATAGAACAGCACCGTACGGCCGCGGAAACGGTATTTGGCAAAGGCGAAGCCGCCCATGCAGCTGACCACCAGCTGGCCGGCCACGATGGCGCCGCACAAAAGAAGGCTGTTCCAGAATTTGATTAAGTAGTCGGGCCGGCGCAGCAGCACCTGGTAAAAGCTCTCCAGCGAGAAGATGTCCGGCAGAAGGTGCAGCCGCGCGCCGGCCGCGTCCCCTGCCGTCTGGGTGATGGCGGCGTAGTACCGCTGCACCTCGGACGGGCTCATCAGGCTGCTGGTCAGCGTGTACAGCACCGGGAACAGCACCAGCGTGCCCAGCAAAAGGAACAGCGCGCCGGAGAGGAAGTTGGCGGCCCTGCGTTTGCGTCTCATTGCTGCGCCGCCTCCCCATACCTGTTTTGCAGCGCGTAGAACAGGGCCACCAGGGCGAAAATGATGGCAAACAGCATCACCGCCGCCACGGAAAGGCGCTGGTAATTGAGGTTTTCAAAATTGTTGTTCAAAAAATGCTGCAGTAAGTAGATGCTGTCATGGGGGTGCTTGCCACCCAAAAGGAACGCCTCGCGGTAGCTTTTGAAGCTGTTGATGACGCTCATCACGAACACGAAGAACAGGCTGGGCCACACCATGGGCAGGGTGATGCGGGTGAATTTCTGCCACCCGGAAGCGCCCTCGATATCCGCCGTCTGGTACAGCTCGGTGGGGATCATATTCAGGCCCGCCAGCATGAGGATGACGTTGTAGCCGCAATTTTTCCACACATAAAGGCCGATGAGCACCCAAAAGGCCCGGGGGCTGTTCATCCAGTCTGTCAGGGGCAGGCCCAGGGTTTCCAGCCAGCCGTTGACGATGCCGTACTGGGCGAAAAACACGTCCACCACCATGACCACGCTGGCCACGGGCAGCACCATAGGAAACAAAAGCACGCTGCGGAACAGCTTGGTGCCGGCGAATTTGCGCTGTAACAGCAACGCGACGGCAAAGCCCAGCACCATGATGAGCGGCACGCCGACGAGCAGAAAGCGCAGGGTGTTGCCCGCCGCCAGGCGGAAGGCCGAGGAGCGGAACACCTTGGCGTAATTGGCCAGGCCCACGAAGGAGGCGCCGCCCACGCCGAAGGTGACGGAGTACCACAGGGTGATGGCGAAGGGCACGGCGAAAAACACCGTGAGCCCCGCCAGCACCGGCGACGCCAGCAACAGGGCCGTGCGCCGCTGGCGCTTTGCCCGTGTGCTCATAGGCCTTGCCTCCCCTCTTGTTTACTCGTCCAGATAGGTGCCCCAGGCCGCCGTCTCCTCTTGCAGCACCGCGGCCAGGCCGTAGGGCGGCGAACCGGCCAGCTTGTCCATCAGGGCGGCGGAGGCCTTTTGCATCTGCCTGCCGTAGGCCGCGCCCCGGGTGATGCGCTTTGCGATGGCCGCGGCGCTGTCCAGCATTTCGGGGGACGGGTCTTTCAGCGAAACGCCGTTGAAGGAGACGAGCGTGCCCGTCCAAAGCTTCGCCCGCCAGCAGCCGGCCCGCACGGGCAGGGCGTCCCAAAAGGTAGAAGGGCTGCCGTAAAAGCGGCCGCCCCGCTGGATCTGGCCGCCGCTTTGCAGCTCTTCGCCCAGCAGCAGCTGCACAAAAGCCCAGGCGTTCTGCTTTTGCGAGGAATTGGCCCGTACGCCGGCCCAGTGGCGCATATAGGCGGCCACGCCGCCGTCCGCCATGGGGATGGGCACGGCGCGGGTGTCCCGCGGTTCGCTGCCCGAACAGGCCAGGGCGGCAACCGTCATCAAGCGGTCGTCCAAACTGCCCACGGTCAGGCCCTGGTTGTTCAGCTGATAGAAATCCGCGCTGTCGTAGCCCTCCCGCCGGCGGTTCTCCTCATCCACCGCCGCCGCTTCCGCCATGGCCGTTAGCTGAGGGGCCAGCGCCTCGGGCGTCAGCAGCACCTCGCCCGTGCCGTAGTCCACCGCGGGCACGCCGGCGCTGAGGAGGAACGCCCCCGCCAGTTCCAGCGCGCCGCCCTTGGACGACAGGTCCAGCCGGCCGCCGCGGGCGCGGGCCAGGTCCATCAAGGCGGTAAAGCCCGCCGCCTCCGCCATGGCCGGCAGTTCCTGCGCCCACAGGCCGGCCTCCGCCAGCAGGGCGTAGACGTCGCAGCTCAGGGGCAGGAGGTATTGTCTGCCGTCCATCTGGCCGGCGTCGAGAAGCGGGGTGAGGTAATCCAGCGGCAAAGGCTGGCCGCTCTCGTCGATGATGGCGTTCCAATCGGCGAACACGCCGGTGGCCATGCTTTTGTGCAGGTCCGGGAACAGGGCGCGGGAACCCATCGCCTGGGCAAAGCTGTACAGCTCGTCCCTGAAGAGAAACAGGTCTGGCCCCTTGCCGGCCATGACCTGGGCCGAGACGCGCGTCAGCGCCGCCTCCCGCTCCTCCAGCTGCTGGGGGGTGGGCTCGAAGTTGATGGAGGGCAGCTGTTCAAATAGAACCAGCACCTCCGGGTGCAGCTTGTGGAACAGTTTGCCCAAATCCTCCAAATTATCGTACATGTCCGATTCGATGCAGACCGTCAGCACCTCTTCGTCCACGGCCAGCGGTGTGCTGTCCGGCGCCGCGCCCGCGCAGCCCGGCAGGGCCGCAACCAGCGCCAGGGCCAGCCCGGCCGCCAGCAGCCGCAGTTTTTTCATGCGCCCTCTCTCCCCTCTACTTGTAATACGCCCGGAGGACGCCCCGTACGGCGTCATTCGTCAAAATAAAAATCCACGTCCCGCGGGGCTTTCTGGCAGCAGGTCTCGTAATCCGCCCGGCCCTGGATGTAGGGCACCATGGCGCCGAACAGCAGGCTGTAGGCCTCGGGGTCCAGAATGGCGCGGTCGATGCTTTGGGCGGCCCGGGTGAGGGCCTGCACCGCAGGCTTCACGCCCACGGCCTGCTTCAGCTCCCGGGGCATATTTTTTTGCACCTCTTCGCGCAACCGGAAATCGCGGACCAGCGGGTCGCTTTGCTCCAGGGAGCCCCACTGCTGGGGTGTGAGGTCGAATTCGCCGGCCTGGACGCGCGCCCACCACTGGGGCTGGCCGGTGTCGGTAAAGAAGCACCGCAGCCAGGCTTCATAGGTACCGCGCTTTTCCCAGGCCTCGTCCCCGGGGCGCATGGCCAGATACTCGACCAGAACGTCGCGGGCGTCGAAGCCCGTGCGCATGGCCTGCTGGCGGTAGCTGTCCTCCTGGTCGGCCAGGCGCACGGGGGTGTAATCGCGGTAATTGCGCCCCACGCCCTGCTGCGGGATGTTCGCCATCAGGCTGGAGATGAAGCGCCAGGCGTTCGCCTTGTTCTGGCTGCCTCCGGCGATGCCCGCGGCCACGGCCACGTGGGCCGTCACACCGCCCTCGTCGTTTTGGGGCACCACGGCCACCGGCCATTGCAGCTCGGTGTTGAGGGTGGCGCAGTAGTTGCTGAAATCCTGGCTGTTGCAGCGCAGCAGCGCCGTGCCACCGTCCAGAAAGGCGGGCAGCGGCGAGGAATCGGCCAGGTGCGCCTGGGCGTCCGGGTACTGGGCGCGGCACAGGGCAAAGAAATCCTGCAGGCCATCCACACCGAAGCGGGCCTGCTGGGCCGTGTAATCCACACAGGAGGGGTACAGGCTCATCAGCAGATGGAAGCGGCTTTTCAGGAAGCGCCGCTCGGGGCCGTCCCGGGCCAGCTGGCCGCCGTCGTCCCAGGGGCGGTCCTGCTGGGTGCCGGTGGTGTCGCCGGGGCCGCCCCGCTTGAAGCCGTGGGCGAACTGGTACCAGCCCGGGTCGCGCCAGAGCGGCCCGCCCTGCGCCGCGGCCCGCTGGGCTGCGACGAAGCGGCGCGGGTCCGCCAGATCTTCGGCGGAAAGGCCCGCGGCGGACAGCGCCCCGTCCGTGGAGACGGCCATATCAAAATCCATGCACACGGGCATCAGGTACTGGCCGTCCCGGTATTGGCCGGACGCCAGGGCGGCGGCACAGTAATCGGCCGGGTCAAACCCGGTTTGTTCATAATAGGGCGCCATGTCGCACAAAAAACCGGCGGGGATGCGTTTGTAAAGCCCTTCCAGCAAGGCGCCGTCCGTGTAGTCCAGCAGCACGTCCGGCCCCTCGCCCGCCATCAGGCGGGTGCGCAGGCGCGCCATGGCGCCGGCGTCCGTGTCCGTGACGTAGTCCAGCCGCACCTCCACCTCGGGCCAGACGGCGTTCATCACCATGCCGGCCGCCTCGGCCAGGAAAAGCACCGTGCCGCGCGGGTCGGCCACACAGCACGGTGACGCTGTCTGTGGCCTGCGTCTGCACGGCGGCGGCGGCGGCGGACAGGCGCCCGCAGGCGCAGCCGCTTTGGGGCAAGGCCAGGCAAAGCGCCGCCAGCAGCGCCGCCGCGGGCCGTCTCCACCTCATGGCCATCACCTGCCCTCTTTTGTTTTATCGTACAGCAAACAAGAAGGGCTTGTCAATGCAGCTTGCCGCGGCGTCCGGTCACTCGTCGAAATAAAAGCGCACGGCCCGCTGGGCCTGGGCCAAACAGGCGTCGAGGTCCGCCTCGCCGCGCACGTAGGGTTTCAGCTGCTCGAAGGCCTGATCATACACGCCCCGGTCCAGCACCACGTGGTCCACCGCCTCGTAGGCGGCCAGCTCCTGCGCGTAGCGGTCGTCCACCGGCACCTCGATATAATGATAGGCCGTCCCCGGCAAGGCCTCCCCCTTCTCCATGGCGGCGCGCTGCTCGTCGCTCATGGCCTCGTAATCCGGCACGGCGAAGGTGGAATAGACCGACCCGATCTTGCGCCCCCGGTTGAGCTGGAACATATTGCTGCGGCGCACGGGCTGGGTGACGGCCGTCGCCAGGGAGCCCTGGGGGCCCGATTCCAGCATGCACTCCAAAAAGCGCCAGGCGTTCAGCTTGTTTGCGCTGCCGCCGGCCACCGCGCCGTAGAGGGCCACCTTGGCGGTGACGCCGCCGGTGTCGTTGTGCAGGGTGACGAGCTGCTGATCGCTGGCCGGGTCCTGCCCGCGGGCCATAGAGTCGGCTTTGGCGTAATAGTAGTCCGCTTCACCATAGAGCTGCGTCAGCAGCGGCAGGCGCCGGCCCTCGCGGAAAGCCTCGGGGGAGAAATCGGCCGCGGCGTAAAGCTGCTTTGTATATGCGAGCCACGCCCGGGCCGCCGGGCTGAGGGTGAAGGTGCCGGCGGCGGGGTCGACGGAATCGGGGAACAATTCGGACAGCCAGGCGCTTTGGGCGTCGAGCCACAGGGCCCTGCCCTCCTCGCCGTCCCGGGCGGCGGAGTAAAGCTCGGTGCTGCCGGCGCCGTAAGTGATCCAACCCGCCAGCACTTCCGTCAGCTGATAGCGCGGGTCCGCCGCATACATGGCGTGGCACCGGGCCATCAGCGCCGCCGCGTCGGCCGCAGGGCCCAGGCCGAAGCCGGACTCCTCCATGGCCTGGCGGCTGCTCATGTACATGCTGCTGAGGCGGTAGGCCAGGGGCATGACGTACTGCCGGCCCTCGTATTCACCGGTGGCGAGGATATCCCGGTTGAAGGGGTCGGGGCTGAAATCAGTCTGCTCCATATAAGGCCCCAGGTCGGCCAGCATGCCGCCGGCGATGCTTTTGTACAGGTCGGGCAGCATCGTACCGTTGTCGATCAGCACATCCGGGCCGCGGCCGGCCATCAGTTCTGTGCGCAGGCGATCCATCGCGCTGTCCAGATCCTCCGTGTCCAGGGGGTACTGCTCCAGGGTGATTTCCGGATAGCGCACCTCGAAGGTCATTTGGGCCAGCTCCACCAGCCTTGCGTCGGCGTTGGGCGAGACGGCCACCGTCACCGTGCCCGTGGCCTGGCGCTGCACGGCCTGGCCCGGGCGCACCACCGCGATGAAGCCTCCCACCGCCAGGGCCAGCGCGCCCAGGGCCAGCAGGGCGGCCGCGCCGCGTTTTTTGGCGCGGGTATCCAGCGCAGCCTGCAGGCGCTCTTTCATGCCGCGCCGGTCGGAAAAGCCGGTGGTGAAACTGTCCGGCTGCCGGGTGAACCAGTTTTTCAGCCAGCGGAATGGTTTTTTCATGTCCCTTCCTCCCTTACGCGGTGAAATCCCCGGGACGCGCGGCCTGTTCCAGCGCATCCAGCAGGGTGTGACCGTAGGCGATGCGGCCGGCCTTGTCCTGCCCGGCCAACACCGCTTCGTCGCAGGACAGCTCCATATCGCGCTGGGCCACGGTGCGCAGCAGCCAGGCCAGCGGGTTGAACCAGTGAACGGCCGCGGCCACCAGCAACAGCAGCTTCATCCACAAATCCCGCCGCTTGATGTGGATGCACTCGTGCCGCAGCACGGGGGCGGCGGCCTCTGCGGCCGCCAGGCCCTGGGGCACCAGCAGCATGGGGCGCACATATCCCAGCACCAGCGGGGTGGCCACCTTGGCGTTGCGCCATAGGGGCGGCGGCGCGCGCAGGCCGGCCGCGGCGGCCTCGCGGGCCAGCAGGTCCTGCAGCGCCCTGTCCGGCACGGGCCTGTTCCAGCGCAGCACCGCCCGCCGCCACAAAAGATAGCGGACCGTCTGCAGGCCCAGGCACACCGCCGCGCCCGCCGCCCACAGCCAGCCCAGGGCGCGGGCGACGTCCTGCTGGCGCGGAAGGGCCGGCGCGGCGCTTTCCCCCGCGCCGGGGGCGGAGGAAGAGGCGGACGGTGTTCCCTCCGCCCCGGCCCGGGATTCGGCCTCCTGCCCTTCCCCCTGCCCCTCTTCCTGCCCTTCCAGGGGCCAGACAGGCACGGGGCGCGCGGTCATGGGGGGCAGGGCCCGGGGTAGCTCCACCTGGATGGGCGCGCGCTGGGCGGGGATCGACAGGGGCAGGGGCAGCGGCAGAGCCAGGCGCAAAGCCAGTACCAGCCAGACCCAGCAGCGCCAGCGGGCCGTGTAGCGGCGCATCAGCAAGCGGCGCAAAACCAGCAGCCCCAGGGTGAGCAGGCCCACCGACAGACTGAGACTGCACACGCGCAGAAAAAGCCGGTCCATTACAGCTCTTCCTTTGCTTTTTGCAGGATCTGCTCCAGCTCGGCGATATCCCGGGCCGAAAGGCCTTTGGCCTGCTGCAGCGCGGCGATGAACCCCGCCGGCCGGCCGCCGTACAGCTTTTCCAGCAGGCTTTCGCTCTCGCTGGCCAGGTATTCTTCCCTGCCCACGGCCGCGGCGTAGAGATAACCCCTGCCCGCTTTTTCCCGGGTGACGAAGGCCTTTTTCTCCAGCCGGGCCAGCATGGTGACCAACACCTGGGGTGCCCAGCCGTTCGCCTTGCCCACGGCGGCGTCCAATTCGGCCCGCAGCAGGGGCCGGCCGGCATCCCACAAAGCCTGCATCACGGCCAGTTCGCCGTCCGGCAGGCGTTTCCACTGCTTTTGCATCTGCTGCCTCCTTTAATACAACTGTGTTATCTTTTTATATAATACGCTTGTATTATCATGATGTCAAGCAAAAAAGCGGGCATCCGCAAAACCGGATGCCCGCAGGAGGCTTGTGATCGTAACGCCATCGCCGATTGATTCACACGTAGAAAAGCAGATCGCTGTAAGACGGCAGGGGCCATGCCTCTTTGCCCACCAGGGCTTCCAGGCCGTCGGCCTGGGCGCGGGCCGCCTCCATGGCGGGCAACACTTCATCCGCGCACCAGCGGGCGGCCGCAACGTCCTCTTCGGGGATGGCGGACGCGGCCCGGGCCACCGTTTCCCGCGCGCCGAGCAGGGCGGCGGTGCGGGAGGTGATCTCGCCCATCAGCGCGGCCTCGGCCGGGGCGTCCACGCCCAGGGATCTTTTCACGGCCACGCCGTCGGCCAATTCCTTTGAATAACGGACGCAGGCCGGCACCACCAGGCGGCCGATCATCTCGGCCGTGGCCAGGGCCTCGATGCGGATGGTCTTGGCGTACTCCTCCAGGCAGATGTCCTGGCGGGACTGCATTTCCTGGCGGGTGTAGATGCCGTGCCGGGTGAAGAGGTCCACATTCTTTTCGTCCATGTAATGGACCAGGGCGTCGGGCGTTTTTTTGTAATTGAGCAGGCCGCGCGCCTGGGCCTCCCGCTCCCACTGGGGGCTGTAGCCATTGCCGTTGAAGAGGATGCGGCTGTGGTTCTTCAGCTCCCGGCAGACAAGGTCCGTCAGGGCAGTTTTAAAGTCCTGAGCCTGCTGCAGGTCGTGGGCGAACAGGCGCAGCGCCTCGGCCACGGCGGTGTTCAGCATAATGTTGGTGCAGGCGATGTTGAACGAGGAGCCGGGCATGCGGAACTCGAACTTATTGCCCGTGAAGGCAAAGGGCGAGGTGCGGTTGCGGTCGGAGTTGTCCAGGGGGATACCTGGCAGGGCCAGCACGCCGGTGTCCAGTTCGGCCTGCTTGCCGCCCTTGTGGTGCGCGCCGCCCACCAATTCCTCCACCACTTCCTGCAATTCGTCGCCGATGTACATGGAGACGATGGCCGGGGGCGCCTCGTTGGCGCCCAGGCGATGGTCATTGCCGGCGCTGGCCACGCTGATGCGCAGAAGGTCCTGGTATTCGTCCACCGCCTTGACCACCGCGGTGAGGAAGAGAAGGAACTGGGCGTTTTCGGCCGGGGTCTTGCCCGGATCCAGCAGATTTTCGCCGCCGTCGGTGCAGATGGACCAGTTGTTGTGCTTGCCCGAGCCGTTGACCCCCGCAAAGGGTTTTTCGTGCAGCAGGCAGATGAAGCCGTGGCGGTCGGCCACCTTTTTCATGATCTCCATGGTAAGCTGATTCGCGTCCGTCGCGATGTTGGCCGTGGCAAAGATGGGCGCCATCTCGTGCTGGCAGGGGGCCACGTCGTTGTGCTCGGTTTTGGCGAAAATGCCCAGTTTCCACAGCTCGTCGTCCAGATCCTCCATAAAAGCTTTCACGCGGGGGCGGATAGAGCCGAAGTAATGATCCTCCAGCTCCTGCCCTTTGGGCGCGGGCGCGCCCAGCAGGGTGCGGCCGGTGAGGATGAGATCCGGACGCCTGGCATAGTCGGCTTTATTGATGAGGAAATACTCCTGCTCGGGCCCGATGGTGGTATTAACGCGCCCCGCCCTTTTGCCGAAGAGGGCCAGCACGCGGACGGCCTGCTTGCTGAGGGCGTCCATGCTGCGCAGCAGGGGCGTTTTTTTGTCCAGGATCTCACCGGTATAGCTGCAGAAGGCCGTGGGGATGGACAGGGTATTGTCCTTGTTGAAGGCGTAGGACGTGGGATCCCAGGCGGTGTAACCCCGGGCCTCGAAGGTGGCGCGCAGGCCGCCCGAGGGGAAAGAGGAGGCGTCGGGCTCGCCCTTCACCAGTTCTTTGCCGGAGAACTCCATCAGCACCGTGCCGTCACCGGCCGGGGAGATGAAGGAATCATGTTTTTCCGCGGTGATGCCCGTCATGGGCTGGAACCAATGGGTGAAGTGGGTGACCCCCTTCTCCACTGCCCAGTCCTTCATGGCGGCGGCCACGGTGTCGGCGATGTCCGGGTCCAGGGCCGTGCCCTGGCGGATGGTTTTTTTCAGGCTGCGGTACACTTCCTTGGGCAGATGGTCCTTCATCACTTTCTCGCTGAACACCATGCTGCCGAACAGTTCCGGTACTTTGCTCATACGTTCCACGCTCCTCTGCTTTTCTTTTTTAATGGATCCCCTTCAGGAAATTGCCGATGACGGCAAGGCCCGCCTCGGCGCTTTTTTCGGGGTGGAATTGACAGCCCACCACGTTGCCCCGGGCCACGGCCGCGCACACCGCCCGCCCGCCGTACAGGGTGTTGGCCAGAACATCCTCCGGGCTGGCGGGTTTGGCCTCGTAGCCGTGGACGAAATAGCATTCGTCCCGGGGACGGATGCCCGCGAAGGGCGTGTCCGCAAAATCGGCGCGCCCGCCCGCGGGCAGCAGCGGCGCCCAGCCGATGTTGGGCACCGGCTGGGGGTTGCCGATGACATCCGCGGCCGGGATGCGCTCCACCCTGCCGGGCACCAGGCCCAGGCCCTGATGCAGGCCGCCCTCGTCGCTGGCATCCAGCAGCATCTGCATGCCCAGGCAGATGCCCAGCAGCGGCGTGCCTGTTCGGGCCTTTTCGCACAGCACCTCGTCCAGGCCCAAAAAGCGCAGGGCCTGCATGCCGTCGCCGAAGGCGCCCACCCCGGGCAATACCAGCGCCCGGGCCCGCGCCGCTTCCTCCGGCGTGGAGGCCACGCTCACCCGCGCGCCGCAGGCCTCAAAGGCCCGGCACACGCTGAGGAGATTGCTGCGGCCGTAATCAATGATGGTCACGTTCATACGTTTCTCACCTCCACCCCGCCGTCCCGCGCCTCCTGCTTGAGCTGGGGCACGGTTTTGCCGCCGTAGTGCAGCGCGCTGGCCACGGCCACGGCCGAAGCGCCCGCCCGGGCCGCCCCGGCCGCATCCCGGCCGTCCCGCGCGCCGCCTGCGGCGATGACCGGCACGTCCACCGCCGCGCACACGGCGGCGATGAGGTCCTCGTCCATGCCGCGCCGCAGGCCCTCCTGGTCCACACTGGTAAGCAGGATCTCGCCCGCGCCGCGCGCCGCGCCCTCTTTGGCCCAGGCCACGGCGTCCAGCCCCGAATGCTCGCGTCCATTGTCGTAATAGGCCTCCCAGCCCTGGGCCGGGTCCAGCGGGCTGCGGCGCTTGGCCTGGATGCTGAGCACCATGCACTGGCTGCCGTAGGCCTGGGCGACCTCGGTGATGAGTCCCGGCTTTTTGATGGCCGCCGTGTTGACGGCCGCTTTGTCCGCCCCGGCCCGCAGCAGGACGCCCACGTCCCGCACGCTGCGTAGGCCGCCGCCGGCGGTGATGGGGATGAACACGTCCGCCGTGGCGCGCCGCAGGATATCCGACAGGTTGTTGCGCCCGTATAGGCTGGCCACCGTGTCCAGGTACAAAAGCTCGTCGATGCCGCTTTGGTAGTAACGCAGGGCGAAATCGTGAGGATCGCCCAGTTTGCGCAGGCCCTCATACTGGATGCCCTTGACCAGGTATTCATCCTTCACGTCCAGCCGGGCGATGAGGCGGATCTTTTTCACGATGCCCTTCATGGCTCCTCCCCCCTGCGGGGCGCGCCCCAGCCGCAGAGGCTTTCACCCGCGTAGGGCGTGTGGCGCAGGCTCCATGTGCCGCCGCTGTACTGCCACAGATGGGGACTGCGGAAGCGGTCGGCCAGATGCATGAAGTAGTCGAGGTTCATGTCCGGCTGTTCGAACATGTCGGCGGCCCGGCCGAAGCGCGCTTTGTCGATGGAGAGATAGCGGAAAATTTCGTCTGCGAAACGCTGGGGGAACTCTCCGTCGAACTTTTTGCACAGGGCCACAGCCTCCTGGCGGGTGATCTCGTGGTTGCGCACCTCCTGGGAGGCGTCGTAGGTGCAGCGGCCGATGCCGTATTTGATGTAGGTGGTGTAGTAGAAAAAATCATCGATCTTGTCGTCGATGGAATTGTATTTCGAATAGGTGCCCACGGTTCGCTCCGGGCTGGGCATGAAGCCGCCGTGCTCCACGCTGTAATAATAGGCGCCCTGGGGATGCCATTTCTCATAGTAGCCCATGTAGTGCACCTGGATGCGGTTTTTCTCGATATCACTGGTATCGCTGGGCAGGTAGACGGCCAGATCCGCCTTGTCCACCCCAAAGTCCTCCTCCAGCTGGCGCAGGGACACGCCGCCCAGATAGATGTGGTCGAAGTCGTTGGTGGCGAAGAACCGCTCGTCCCGCAGGGCGGACTCGTTGTCGGCGATGGGGTTGCCGAACTCGGCCTCGTTCTCGCCGTAGAACACCAGCGGGATGCCGAATTTGG
>CAJMEU010000057.1 GCA_905212515.1 uncultured Oscillospiraceae bacterium
CCTTTTGCATCCCCTATGTCTATATGCTGGTGAAGGCCCGCCTGGTGGGCATGGACAAAAGCCTGGTGGAGGCCGCCCGGGACCTGGGCGCGGGCGAGGTGCGCGCCTTTTTCGACATCACCCTGCCCCTGCTGGCGCCCGCCATCGCCTCAGGCATGCTGCTCAGCTTTGTGATGAGCATGGACGACGTGATCATCAGCGTGTTCGTCACCGGCGTGAATGTGAACACGCTGCCCATCAAGATCTACACCCAATTGAAGACCGGCGTCACGCCGGAGAGCAACGCCCTGTGCGTGCTGATGCTGGCCGTCACCGTCGCCGGCGTCGTGCTGTCCACCCTGCTGGGGGGCCGGGGCAAAACCCAAAAGGAGGAATTAGAATGAAAAAAGCACTTTCCCTGCTGCTGGCCTGCGCGCTGTGTCTGGCGTCCCTTGCCGCCTGCGGCTCGTCCGGCGGCGCCGCCGCCCGCGAAGTGAACCTGTACACCTGGGAGGGCATGTTCCCGCAGGAGGTGCTGGACGCCTTCACCGAGGAGACGGGCATCAAGGTGAACTACTCCAACTTCGACACCGACGAGACCATGCTGGCCAAACTGGAGGCCGCCAAGGGCGGCGACTACGACGTGGTGCTGGCCGACGATTACATCATCGAGACGGCCATCGCCGAGGGCCTGGTGGCCAAGCTGGACAAATCGAAGCTGGAAAACCTGGCCAACGTGGACCCGTTCTACCAGGGCCAGTTCTATGACGCTGCGGACGAGTACACCGAGCCCGCGGGCGCCGGCGTGCAGACCATCGTGTACGACCCCACCAAGGTAGACGTGGACGTGAAGGGCTACGAGGATTTGTGGGACCCCGCCTTTGAAAGCGACATCGCCATCACCAGCAATTTCCGCGTGATGAACGGCATGGCGCTGAAGATCATGGGCGAGAGCTATAACACAAGCGACGTGGCGGCCATCCAGGCCGCGGGCAAAAAGCTGCTGGAGCTGGCGCCCAACATCCGCCTGATCAAGGACGACAACGTCCAGGACGACCTGCTCAGCGGCGAGGTGGACGCGGCCGTGATGTACACCAGCCAGGTCACCCTGGCGTGCCTTGCCAACCCCGATCTGCGGGTGGTGTACCCCGAAGAGGGCGTGGGCTTCGGCATCATGGCCCAGTTTATCCCCGCCAACGCCCCCCACGCCCAGGAGGCCTACGAGTTCATCAACTACCTGCTGCGCCCGGACGTGGCCAAACAGGTGTTCGAATTCGAAGGCTACTACTGCACCAACCAGGCCGCTTACGAGCTGATCGACGAGAGCATGCGGGACTTCCTCATCCTCCCCGACGAGTTCAAGGCGGACACGGAAATGATCCAGAATATCTCCTCGGAGGCCTCCGAGGCCCACGTGCAGGTGTGGACGGAGTTCAAATCCGCCTGCGGCATGTGACCATCACAACGACAAAACCGGCCCCTCCCCGCAGCAAGGCAGTGAGGAGGGGCCGGTTTTTTGCTTTGTTTCCCGTTTACCCCGCGCCCAGATAGGGCAGCGGATCCGTGGCCTTGCCGTTCACGTCCACCTCAAAATGCAAATGGTTGCCAAAGGCGTTGCCCGTGCAGCCCACGTAGCCCAGCAGCTGGCCGCGCGCCACGGTATCGCCCGCCTGCAGCCCCTCGGCCCGGGCGGACATGTGGGCATAAATGGTCACCAGCCCGCCGCCGTGGCTCACCTTCACGCAGGTGCCGTAGCTCCAGTGGGCGGTGAAGGACACCACCCCGTCCGCGGCCGCGTAGATCTTCGTGCCCGCCGGCGCGGGGATGTCGATGCCGTAGTGGAAATCCGGCTTGCCGTTCAGCATCCGGCTGCCGAATTCGGACGAGCGGCGGGTGTACCCCGGCAGCGGCCACTGGAACTGCCCGCCGGTGTACTCGGCGGCGGGGTTGTCGTTCTGCGCCACCCAGGCGCGGAAGGCCTTCTCCGCCTCGGCCAGCTCCTGCTCGTTCATGGTCCTGGCCTTTTCGGCCGCCTCGGTCTCGGCCTGGGCCGCCGTCAGCCGGCCGTCGGCCTGCCGCAGGGCTTCGGCGTATTCGGCCTGGGCCCCGGC
This sequence comes from uncultured Oscillospiraceae bacterium, assembly GCA_905212515.1. Lineage (GTDB taxonomy): Bacteria > Bacillota > Clostridia > Oscillospirales > Ruminococcaceae > Ruthenibacterium. Next base: position 2,091 of record CAJMEU010000057.1, read on the forward strand.
CAGCTCCGCCTTGCTGGCGTTCAGCGCGTCCAGCGCCTGCTGGGCTTTGGCCGCCTCCCCGTCCAGGGCGTCCTTTTTCTCCCGGTAGGCGGTGATCACCGCGTCGTCCCCCGCGGCGATGCGCCGCGTGTACTCGCCGTAGCTCAGCATCTCGGCCATGCTGTCCAGGCCCAGCAGCACCGCCAGTTCGCTGCGGCCGCTCATCTCGTACATGCCCTTCAAATGGGCGCGGAATGCCTCTTCGCTGGCCTGCACGTCCAGCACGGCCGCCGCCACGCTTTGCTGCAGGGCTTCCACCTGGCCGCTCTGGTCGCTGATCTGCAAATTCAGCGCCGCCATCTGCGCCTCCACGGCCGCGGCCTTTTGGGTGTACAGGGTCTTCAGCGCCGCCGCGTCCTCTTCATTTTTCTGCGCCTGTTCGATCTGCCGTTCGATCTGCTGTTTCTCCTCCCGCAGGCGCTCCAGCGCCTCCTTGGGCGTCTCGGCCGCGGCCAGAGGGGCAAAAAAGGCCGCAAGGAACAACACCGCCGCCATCCACAGCGCCGGCAAAGCAATTTGTCTTTTTTTCATGGGTTCATTCTTCCGTTATCGTCAGTTGCCGTTCGATCGCCGGGTCCAGATAGTCCCGCAGGCTGGCGGGGCTGCCGTTCACCGTCAGTTCGAAGTGCAGGTGTTCGCCCGTGGCGTTGCCCGTGCTGCCCACGGCGCCGATCTTCTGCCCCCGCGTCACCACGTCGCCCTCCTCCACGTACCGCGCCGCGAGGTGGCCGTACAGCAGCGCCATCTCGCTGTTGACCGTCAGCTTCACGCAGGTGCCGTAGGCGTCGTGGGCCAGGGTGCTCACCACGCCGTCGCAGGCCGCGTACACCGGCGTGCCCGCGGGCGCCGGGATGTCCATGCCCCGGTGCACGTTCTTCGCGCCGTAGATGGTGCGCACGGTGCCGTAATCCGTGGACAGGCGGGTGTACCCGGGCAGCGGCCACTGGAACTCGCCGCCGTCGTAGCTGGCGGAAGTGGGGCCCGCCGCTGCCCAGGCCGCCCATTCCTCTTGGGCCTGCTTCATTTTTTCCGCTTCCTGCGCGACGTAGGCCTCATAGTGCTTCCGCGCCGCCTCGCTTTCGCTGGCCTCCGCCAGCCTCTGGTATTCCTCGGCCTGTTTTTTATGCGCTTCGATCTGTTTTCTCAGGCCGTCCGTCAGGTCGTCGGGCGAAGCCTCCGCGGGCATGACATCCGCCAGCTCCTGCATGGGGTCTACCGGTTCCCCGTCCTGCGTGGCGGCCAAATGCAGATGCACGCCACTGGTCTGGCCTGTGGCGCCCACTGTGGCGATCCTCTGCCCGCAGACCACGAAAGCCCCTTCCTTCACCAGCAGTTCGTCGCAGTGGGCGTAGGTGTACACCCGCCCCGCGCCGTCGTCTATCACCACATAATTACCCAGCTGTTCATCCTCGGCCGCCTTTGTCACCGTACCGTTTCGCACGGATAAAACCTCCGCGCCGGCCGCCGCCGCAATGTCTAAGGCCTGATGGCTCTCCCCATAACCGCGTATCAACAGCGTGTACGCCGGCACCGGCCAAACTGGAGGTTTATATCCCCCATGAAGTTCCATCAGCACTTGCACGCCGTCCCCACCCACCTTCATGAAGTCCACCAGGCCGTCCTCGTTCAGTTGGATGTTCCCGGTGAACGCCAGCTCCTGGGTCTCGCCGTCCGCCCGCGTCAGCAGGGCCTTCAGCTTGTAGGTGAAGATCTTGTCGTTGGCCGTCGGCTCTAGAGTGGTCTCCGTGGGCTCCAGTCGGTTCTCTCCCTCTAGGAACGGTGTTTGCACCTCCTGAATGGCCATCCACACTCTGCTGGAAGCATCCAGCTGATCCTCTGCCGCCACGCCGTCCATGATGGCCGCAACGGACGCCAGGAAGGCCTCGCCGGCCTTCTCAGCCTCGGCCTTTGCAGCGTCGTCGAAGGGCCGCACGCCCATAGCCTCCTGACACGCCCAGCTGGTGTCCCGATAATTCTGGTTGGGCGCGGTGAAAATGCGCGTCAGCAGCGTGCGGGCCGTCTCGGCGTCGGCCGAGGCCGGGGCCCCGCCGGCCGGGTCAGCCTGCGCGTCAGGGGACGTGCCGCTGCCGGAAGCGGAGGAAGCCGCCCCGCCGGCCGTGCAGGCCACCAGGGTGCTCAGGGCCAGCACCAGGGCCAGGGCCAGCGCGCACAGGGCTTTGCCCCCGCGCTTTTGCCGCGTGTCCACCATGTGCAAAAACCGCTCTTTCAGCGTGCGCTTGCCCCCGGCAAAGCCGGTGCACAAGGCGCTGCGCCGCCGCTGGGCCTTCAGGGTGTCCAGCACCGCCGCGCCGTAGGCCTGGCGGTAGGCCGTGTCGCGGCCCCGCAGCACCGCCTCGTCGCAGGCCAGCTCCATATCCGCCCGGGCCCTGTGGGCCAGCAGATGCGCGGCCGGGTTGTACCACTGCACGGCCTGGGCCAGGGTCAGCAAAAACTGATAGGGCACGTCCCAGGCCCGCTTGTGCCGGGCCTCGTGGGGCAGGATGTACCGCAGCGCCGCCCGGGGCAGCCCCTCGGGCAGGTACAGCGCAGGGCGCAGCAGGCCCACCAGCATGGGGCTGGCGGCCCGGTCGCTCTCATACACGGGCAGGGGCCCGCCAAAGGCCTCCCTGGCCGCGGCCAGCGCCGCTTCGTCCCGCAGGGGCCGGCGGCTGCGCCGCAGCCCGGCCAGGAACGCCGCGTAAACGCCCAGCTGTGCCAGCAGATAAACGGCTGCGCCGGCCGCCCACACAAAAGCCAACAGGGCCGCCCAGTCCACCTGCGCAGCGGGCCGCGCCGCGGGCTCCTGTTCCCGGGGGACAGGGGCCGGCGTAGCAGTGCCCTCCTGGGCCGGGCCCACCCCGGCGGGGACGGCGGCAATCCCCTCCTCCTGCCCGTGCATGGCCGTCCCCTGCCGCCGGGGCGCGGCCTCCTGGTGCTGCACCAGGGCGGGCGGCAGCTCCATCTGTACGGGCGCTTTGGGCAGGCTGACGTCCACCGGCAGGGCCAGGCGCAAAGCCAGCACCAGCCATACCGCGCGCCAGGCGCGGGCGGGCACGCGCCCTTTGGCCAGCCGCCGCGCCAGCAGCAGCGCCAGCGTCAGGGCCGTGGCCCAGGGCGTCACCGCCACAAGGCCCTGCAGCAATGTTTTCATCCATTCAGCCATTGGTCTTCCCCCTTCCGGCTTTGTGCAAAATCGCCTCCAGCTCCGCGATGTCGGCGCCGGTCAAGTCCTCTTCCTGCACCAGCGAGGCGATCATCTTTTTTACCGAATCATCGAAATACCGCCGGGCGATGCCCCGCGTCTCCTGCCGGCGGTAATCCGCCTCCCGCAGGGTGGCCCGGTACAGGGTGAAGCGGCCCTCGCGGCTCACTTCCACATAACCCTTTTCCACCAGCCGCCCCAAAATCACCTTCAGCGTGGGCAGCGTCCAGGCGCGCCGCGCGCTCACCTCCTGCAAAATGCGGGCCGTGCGCGCCGGCCTGTCGAATTGCCACAGCGCCAGCATCACGTCCAGCTCCGCCTCAGGCAGCCGTTCCACCGCACCCATCCGCCTCATCCTTTCATCGACGTTTGTCTACGGTTTCAGCATAGCATGTCCATAGACAAATGTCAACGGAAAACCATCAAAAAGGCCCCTCCGTGCGCATCGCACGAAGGGGCCCTGCCTTTTTAGATCCCCGCCAGGTCCTTGATCACCTCGCCGGCCAGGATCATCCCGGCCACGCCCGGCACCCAGCTCACCGAGCCCGGCGCCCGCCGCCCGGGCGCCTTTTCCTCCCCCGGCACGTCGCTTCGGGGCGGGCACACGGGCGCGGTGCTGCACACCACCTTCAGGCTCGTCACACCCCGCCGGCGCAGCTCCTTGCGCAGCACGCGGGCCAGCGGGTCGCCCTCGGTGGCGAACAGGTCCGTCACCTGGAAGGCCGTGGCGTCCAGCCGGTTGCCGCAGCCCATGGCGCACACGATGGGCACCCCGGCGGCCTTGGCGCGGCACACCAGCTCCAGCTTGGCGGCCACGGTGTCCACCGCGTCCACAATGTAGTCGAAGCCATCCAGCGGCGCTTCGGCCGCGGTGTCCGGCAGGTAGAACAGCTCCCGCGGCACAGCCTCCACGCCCGGCGCCACGGCGCGGCAGCGCGCGGCCATCACCTGGGCCTTGGGCCGCCCGATGTCCGCGACGGTGGCGGCCAGCTGCCGGTTCAGGTTGGTGGCGTCCACCACGTCCTTGTCGAACAGCTCCAAATGGCCCACGCCGCCCCGGGCCAGAGCCTCGGCCGCGTGGCCGCCCACGCCGCCCAGGCCGAACACGGCCACCCGCGCCCGGGCCAGGCGCGCCATGGCCGCGGGGCCCAGCAGCAGTTCGCTGCGGTTTTTCCAGTGTTCCATAAACGTCCCCTCCGGGCCCTTTATCCGGCCCGCTGTTTTTTCTTCTTGTAAAAGTACCGGATCAGCAGCCCCGCGCCCACGGCCAGCAGCACCAGCTTCATCCAGCCCGAGAAGCCCGCCAGCGCCTGGCTGACGGCCGGCCAGCTGCGCCCCGCCAGGGCCCCCAGGCCCACCAGCAGGATGTTCCACAGTGTGCTGCCCGCCACGGTGTAAAGGAAAAAGGGCAGCAGATGCATGCCCGCCATGCCGGCGGGAATGGAGATCAGGCTGCGCAGAATGGGCACGCAGCGGCACCAGAACACCGTGCCCTGCCCCTTTTGGCTGAACCAGTCCGCGGCCTTGTGCACGTCCTGGGCCTCCAGCTTCAGCGCACGGCCCACCTTGCCCGCCAGCAGCGCCTCCAGCCGCTCGGGCGCCAGCAGGCGCCCCACGCCGTACAGCACCAGCGCACCGGCCACGCTGCCCAGGGTGGACCAGGCCACCACGCCCGGCACGGTCAGCCGGGTGCAGGTGGTCAGAAAGCCGCCGAAGGTCAAAATCACCTCGCTGGGGATGGGCGGAAAGATATTCTCCACCGCGATCAGCAGAAACACGCCCCAATATCCGAACTGCCCGATGCACGCCGTGATCACGTCCTGCATGCCGCCGCCCCCCTTCTGAAAGAAGGGTATGCGGGCGCGGGCGCCGGTATGCCCTCAGGCGCCGATGAGGCCGGCGGCGCCCAGCGCCGCCCCCAGGGCGATGCACAGGCTGTAGGCCAGCCGCGCCCGGGGTTTGTCCGCCAAACTCCGCCACAGGCTGGCGGCACAGTACACAAAGGCGCAGCCCAGGAAAAAGCCCGTGCGCGCGCCGCTCTGCCACACCGTGGGTGAAAAGCCCAGCATGGCCTTGGTGGAAAAGCCCGCGCACAGCGCGGCAATGGCAAAAAAGGCCCGCCGGCTGTGCCCCAGCGCCAAATACAGGCACACCACGCAGGCGGCCAGGATGAAGCACAGCGTCAAAAAGGACAGCCAGCGTTTGGGCTCCCAGGCCGTGGCCGTGTGCACAATGCCGTACTTGGTCACCGCGCTTTTGAAAAAGGCCAGCTTCGGCACCGCCGCGCACAGCGCTTCGCCCAAAACGCCCAGCGCCAGCACCGCCAGCGCGTTCAGCAGCGAAAGGCCCCGCGCCCAGGGGCATTTGGTGCGCGCCCACACGCACAGCACCAGCCCCACGCACAGAAGAAAGAACAGCACGTCCCGCCCGTAGGCGATGCTGGCCATGCCGCTGGAAATGCCCAGCTCGGCGTTCTCCAGCAGCGTGCGGCGGCCGAAATCGATGAACCAGCTGGTGGTCTCGCCGGCCATGCGCGCCGCCGTGCCCGGGCAGGTGGCCGCGTACAGGGCGTTCGCCCCGCAGGCGGCCAGCAATACCCACAAAAAGCCCGCCGGCCGCCGTTTTGTGAACAGGTCATACCCCAGCAGCGCCAGCAGGCACAGCAAAAGGCCCACCATCAGCTGCTCCATATTGGCGGCGTACAGGGCCAGCAGCGCGCAGGGGGCATAGGCCCACCGCGGCACGCGGCCGCCCCGGCGCGCCGTCACCAAGGGCTGCACCGCCGTCAGGGCCGCCGCCAGGGGCCACACGAACACCAGCGTGGTGCACACCCAGCCCGCGGTGCGCATGGCCGTCCAGTCATAGCTCAGCACAAGCCCCGCCAGGGCCCAGCCCGCTTTGGCGTCCCGCTCGCAGCCCAACACCCGCGCGCCCCAATACGCGCACAGCGCGATCAGCGCCGGGTCGGCCAGGCGCCATAGCAGGGTGGGCAGGGCCTCCGCCACGCACAGTACCGCCTCGATCAGCGTCCGGGCCGACCAAGTGTAATAATGCATCACCGAAAAGCCCCACAGGCTGTAGCCTTCCAGGATGGAGGCGTACATGGGGTCGTCGCCCGTGCCCAGGGTCAGCTGGGCGTGCAGGGCCAGCAGCACCGCCCCCAGCGCCAGGTAGGGCGCCGCCGGGTGCAGCAGCCAGCGCGCCGGGCCGGAGGGGCGCTTGTCCAGTTCCCTCATGGGCCCACCTCCACAAAGATGCCCGTGCGCACCAGCGTATCATGGCCGTTGCAGCGGTAGGCGATGCACAGTTCATAGCTGCCGGCGGGCAGGGCCTTTTCCGCGCAGCGGGAGGTAAAGCCCCCGTACTCGCCGAACACCACATCCCCAATGGCCTGTTTTGCCGCCGCGTCCTCCCGCAGCACCGTGGGCAGCGTCCAGCCCGCGCCGTCGCCGGCAAGCACCGCCGCGCGGATATCCACGGCTTCGAACCGCTGCTGGCGCACGCAGGCCCAGCCCTCCACCGTCAGCATGCCGTCCGCCCGCTCACAGGCGGTGATGTCCCACAGCAGGTCCGCGGGCACGGGCTCGGGGTAATCCTCGGCGCGGATGGGGCGCGGCGCGCGCAGGCCGTGCACCAGCAGCAGCAAAAACAGGGCCACCACGGCCGCGCACAGGGCCGCCAGGCCCAGCACCGCCCTGCGTTTGGGCGGGATATAAGGTTCCATGCCGTTCCCCTTTCCGCCGCCTACACGGCCATGTGGCGCGCCAGGCGCTCCGGGTCTTTGATCAGCAGCGCCGGCGCCGTCTCCACGGCGCCCTCCTCCCGCAGCTCGCGCAGGATACGGTTCACGCTGTTGCGGGTGGAGATGCCGCAGAAGCCCGCAATGTCCTCGTTGGTCACCGGCAGGCCGATCTCCACCCCCCGCGCCGTGCGCCTGCCGAACGGCCCGATCAGCCCGTACAAAAAGGCGCACACCGCGCCCTTTTTGCCGTTCATGGTCATGATCTGCTGGCGGTAGATGCTGGCCGATAGCTGCTGGCGGTAATAGTTTTTCACATAGGCCTGCAGGCGGGGGTCGGCGTTGATATCGGCCCAGAATTCCACCCGCGGCACCCGGTAGAACACCGCCTGCTCGGATTCCACCCGCACGTTGAAAGGCGCGGAGGTGTATTTAGACACCTCGTCCCGCATCAGCGAGATGATGTCCGGCGCCTGCAGGTAGGCGATGTTGAACTCCCGCCCGTCCCGCAGAATGACGCTGGTTTTGATGACGCCCTCCTTCAGCACGAAGGTGTGGGACACCTCTGAGCCGTAATAGATCAGATATTCCCGCCGGCGCCGGGCAACGGTGGGGATATTTTTCTGCGCCAGGAACTCCAGCAGATATTCCGCGTCCGTCACGTCCGCCACCCCCTAAACTATAACAAATGTTAACATAGAATGTTACGTTTTTCAAGGAAAATTTGCTGTATACTAGAGCAAAAGCCCTGTTTTTGATCCGTTTTTACACCGATTTATCTGCTAAGGAGATGTTTTTCATGGTAGAAATCGCCCTGCCATACGACAAAACCACCGTTATCGCCCATATCAAGGAGGAAAATCTGGCCGGGATCCTGGTATCCCGCCAGTCCGGCGCCCAACCCAGCGCGCCCGGCGCCCAATTGGTGGAGCAGTCGCTGGACGCGCCCATCGGCGCCCCCACTTTGGAGGAGCTGGCCAAAGGAAAAAAAGACATCGTGCTCATCAGCTCCGACCACACCCGCCCCGTGCCCTCCCACATCATCACGCCCATCCTGCTGCGCCGCCTGCGGGCCGCCGCGCCGGGCGCCCGCATCCGCATCCTGGTGGCCACGGGCTACCACCGCCCCTCCACCGCCGAGGAGCTGGCGGCCAAATACGGCCCGGAGATCGCCGCGCAGGAAGAGATCGTGATGCACATCGCCAAGGACGACGCCGCCATGGTGAAGATCGGCACCCTGCCCTCCGGAGGTGAGCTGCTGATCAACCGCGTGGCCGCCGAGGCCGACCTGCTGCTGGCCGAGGGCTTTATCGAGGCCCACTTTTTCGCCGGATTTTCCGGCGGCCGCAAATCTGTGCTGCCGGGCGTGGCCTCCTACCGCACCATCATGGCCAACCACTCGGGCGAATTCATCGCCGACGAGGGTTCCCGCACGGGCAACCTGCGCCGCAACCTGATCCACGAGGATATGGTGTACGCGGCCCGCGCGGCGAAGCTGGCCTTTATCGTGAATGTGGTGCTGAACCAGCGGCACGAGATCATCGGCAGTTTTGCCGGCGACGTGGAGCAGGCCCACCAGGCCGGCTGCGACTTTTTGAAGGACCTGGCCCGCGTGGACCCGGTGGACTGCGACATCGTGATCGCCACCAACAGCGGCTATCCCATGGATCAGAACCTGTACCAGGCCGTGAAGGGCATGACGGCCGCCGAGGCCACGCTGTCCCACAGCGGCGTGATCATCCTGGTGGCCGGCTGCCGCGACGGCCACGGCGGCCCGGAATTTTACGAGCTGTTCAGCAAGGCCGCCGGCGCGCGGGAATATTGGGACGGCTGCCTTGCCTGCCCCCGGCAGGACACCCCGCCCGAGCAGTGGCAGGCGCAGGTTTTGGCCCGGGTGCTGATGCGCCACAAGGTGATTTTGGTGTCCGACCTGGTGGACCCCGCCCTGGTGCGCGGCCTGCACATGGAACCGGCCAGGACCGTGGATGAAGCCCTGGCCCGCGCCTATGAGATCATGGGCAGGGACGCCAGGGTGGCCGTGATCCCGGACGGCCTGTCCGTCATCGTCAACCGCTGACGCCCCCTTTTGCCCGCATAAAATGGCCGGGCTGCCTGCAAAGGCAGCCCGGCTGTTTTATATGCAAGGCGAGGGCCTCTTAAAGGGGCCGGCTGTTTCACGCGATGCCGTAACCCGCTTTCAGGCGGGCGAACTCCACGGAATCGGCAAAGCCGTAGAACACTTCTTCGCGGCTGTGGCCGTCTTGCAGGTAGCTTGTCCAGAAAGCGACGCCGGTGGTTTCTCCTTCCCTGTCCATGAACAGGCTGTAGAGGGTTTTCACAAAGGCTTCATCGGAGAGGTTTTTGCTGTTCATCTCTTTGCTGAACACAAAGCCGTAAGTGCAGGACGTCGCGTCCACCGTGCCGTCCTGCAGCCAGCGTACCCAATCGGCGTGGCCGGCTTTATCCGGGTCACGGGAGAGCGCCACGCGGTAGCAGCGGGTGACGAAGCCTGCCAGCCCTTCGGTGGGCCAGGGGTCGACGGGCTGCGGCGGCGTGGGCTCGTCGGGGGTTTTGACGGTCACTGCGCAGGTAGCCTCATGGCCGTACCAGCTTTTGGCCGTGATGGTGGCGGTACCGTCGGCCATGGCCGTTACAACGCCGCTGTCGCTGACCGTGGCCACCGCCTCAGCCGAGGATGTCCAGAAAATGTACTTGTAGGTGGCATCGGCCGGCGTCAGGCTCGCTTTCAGCTTGGCCGTCTGTCCCGGCTCCAGGGACAATTCGGTTTTATCCAGGGCAATGGCAGTGTCCGGCACCGTGGGCGTCTGCGCTTTCCACACCGCGTACAGCGTGACGGTGCCGCCGGCCTCCATCGTTAGATTTTCCACCTGGGCCCCATCGGCATAAACCACTGTGTCCGCCCCCGCGTCCGTATCCCAGCCCATAAAATCACTGCCGGGCTTTGTAAAGCCGCTGGCGGGCAGCGTTGCCGGCTGGCCGTAGGTGGCGTTCAGCGCTTCCATGGTGCCCGCGGCCCCCTCGCCGCCCTCAAATTGGATGGTGTAGGTATTGGGCGTCCACTTGGCGTAATACGTATGACCTGCCTCCGCCGAGGTCACGGCCTCTCCGGAACAATCACTGTTTTCATACCAGCCGCCGAACGTGTGGCCCTCCTTGGCAGGTGCGGCCAGCGTGCCGGCTTGGAACACGATGTCCCCCGCGAAGGCGCCGCCGTCCAGTATCCCTATGGCTGTTTTGGCAGAGTCATAATTTTCGGAAGAAAGCAATTCCGCCGCCTTTTTCTCCCGGGTGTACAGCACGCTGTTTTGCGGGAGCCCCGCAAAAGCCTTCTCGGCAATTTCAGTGATGCCGGCCGGCAATAAAAGCCCGGCTAACTGTGTGGAATTGAACGCATGCTGTCCGATCGTCAGGTAATTTGCCGGCAGCGCGATCGTTGCAAGGTTGTTGCAGAACTGGAACGTCTGGTTGGGGATCTCCTGAATATGTGCGGGCAGCTTGGCGTAAGCCAAATCCTTGCACATATAAAAAACGGCCGTGCCCAATGAATTTATACTGTCAGGCAGTTCGATTTTGGTCAGACCGGACAGTTGAAACGCCCCGTTCCTGACCGCGGAAATCGAATCGCCGAAAATGGCGCCGGTTAAATTTGTGCACTTTAAAAAAGCATTTTCCCCAAGCGTTTCAAGTCCGGACAAATCGACCTGCCGCAGGGCGGTATGTTCAAATCCGCTCCGTTGAATTTCGGCCACTTTGTCAAGTCCGTCAACGCTTTCCAGGCCCATGCAGGTGTGGAACGCCTGCATGCCAATGGTTTTTACTGAGTCGGCCAAGGTAAGGCTTTTCAAATTGGTTGCCAGTTTCATGGCCCGCTTGCCCACATTGGTCACACCATTTTCGACAACCATGCGTGTGATATCCATTAGGGAATCTTTCCACGGGCGCGTATCCGTAGGGAGAGGGTCATATACGTGTTCTTCAATGGCCTTTCGCTCGATTTCAGCCGTCACTCCTGTAACGTCCAATTCCGCCATCATGCCCTCACCGCTTATGACCAGCGTATAGGTTGGCTTCGCCGGGTCATTCTCATTCGTTTCCAGATAGGCAACCACGCTGCTGCCCGGGGCGGAAATATCCCAAGGGTTATTTTTTGTGCCTTGTCCTCCGCCGCCCAAGCCCTCCTCGGCCGAGACGGGCACAGCTAGGCTTACGGCGAAACCCAGCGCCAGCAGTACAGTGAACCACTTCTTTTTCATTTGCTGATTCCTCCTTATCCGTATTTCTGCACGACAAAAAAGGCCAAGGGAACCCCATACAGGTATCCCTTGGCCTTGTTCGTACTGACTAGTTGTTAAATTAGAAGCGCCCCCCCCTATTCCAGTTTTTACCATTCTTCATTTTGAACATCAGGAGGCCTCCTTCCCATTTTCTGGTTTTATTATATCAAACGGGTACTTTCTTTGCAAGTGTTTTTACGGCTGCGCATTAATTTTTTCCATTTTCCCTTGACAAAGCAAAAGGTTGTGATTATAATAACAAATGAACAATCGTTCATACGTTTGCAGAAAGGAGGCCCTTATGGACCGGGAAAAAGGCAACGAGGAACTGCGGGAGGCTGCGCCTGAGGCGGGCGAACAGCTTTTGGCCGCTTCGCCTGAAACCATTGAAACAATGCGGGAAGAACTGCCGGACGACGAGGTGCTGTACGATTTGGCAGAGCTGTTCAAGGTGTTTGGGGATTCCACCCGCGTTAAGATCCTGTACGTGCTGTTCGAGAGCGAATTGTGCGTCAACGACATTGCCCAGTGCCTGAACATGACCCCTTCGGCGGTGAGCCATCAGCTGCGCATTTTGAAAAACAGCAAGCTGGCCAAGTTTCGCCGGGAGGGCAAAGCGATTTTTTATTCCCTGGACGATGAGCACGTGCGCTCCATGATCGCCCTGGGGCTGGAGCATATCTCCGAATAAACCGGCCTGTGGGCCGACAACAACAGAAAGGGTGTGCAACAGATGCAAAAGAAATTCAAGCTGGAAGTGGACTGCGCCAACTGCGCGGCCAAAATGGAGGAAGCCGCCAAAAAGGTGGCGGGCGTGAACAGCGTCACCGTCAGCTTTATGAGCCAGAAAATGGTGGTGGACGCCCAGGACGACCGGTTCGACGCCGTGATGCGGGACATTGTGAAAGCCTGCAAAAAGGTGGAGCCCGACTGCGAGATCTATTTGTAAAAAAGGCGAGCCTTTGGTTTATCCCCCAAAGGCTTTACCTTTTATATGGAGGGAAACGAGATGAACAAAAAGCAAAAGCGGATGCTGCTGCGCATCCTGGCGGCGGCGCTGCTGTGGGTGGTGCTGGAGCTTGTCCCCACGCCGGAATACGCACAGCTGGCGCTGTATTTGATCCCCTATCTGATCATCGGCTACGACATCCTGCGCAAGGCCGTGCTGGGCATTGTGCACGGTGAGATCTTTGACGAGAATTTTTTGATGGCCATCGCCACTGTGGGCGCCCTGGCCCTGGGCAGTTACGGCGAGAGCGTGGAAGTGATGCTGTTTTACCAGATCGGCGAGCTGTTCCAAAGCTACGCGGTGGGCAAAAGCCGGCGCAACATCACCGCCCTGATGGATATCCGGCCGGACTATGCCAACATTGAACGGGACGGCCAGCTGGTGCAGGCGGACCCCGACGAGGTGGCTGTGGGCGATATCATCGTGGTGCGCCCCGGCGAGCGGGTGCCCCTGGACGGCGTTGTGCTGGAGGGCAACTCCACCCTGAACACCAGCGCCCTGACCGGCGAGAGCCTGCCGCGGGAAGTGAATTCCGGGGACGACATCATCAGCGGCTGCGTGAATACCACCGGCCTTTTGCGGGTGCAGGTGACGAAGCCCTTCGGTGAATCCACGGTGAGCAAGATCCTTGACCTGGTGGAAAACTCCAGCCTGAAAAAGGCCAAGGCCGAAAACTTCATCACTAAGTTCGCCCACTATTACACCCCCGCCGTGTGCATCGGCGCGGCGGTGCTGGCCTTTGTGCCCCCGCTGTTTTTGGGTGGCTGGGCGCTGTGGATCAGCCGCGCGCTGACCTTCCTGGTCATCAGCTGCCCCTGCGCGCTGGTCATCAGCATTCCCCTTTCGTTCTTCGGCGGCATCGGCGGCGCCAGCCGGGCCGGCATCCTGGTGAAGGGCGGCAACTACCTGGAGGCCCTGGCCGACACCCGCGTTGCGGTGTTCGACAAGACGGGCACCCTGACCAAAGGCGTGTTCGCCGTTGCACAGACGCTGGCCGCCCCCGGCGTGGAAGAGGCCGCGCTGCTGGAGACGGCCGCCTTGGCCGAGAGCTATTCCAGCCACCCCATCAGCCGCAGTTTGCGGGACGCGGTGGGCCATGAGCTGGACCCCGTCCGCGTGACAGAGGTGGAGGAGATTGCGGGGCACGGCGTGACTGCCAAGGTGGACGGCAGACCCGTGGCGGTGGGCAACGCCCGCCTGATGGAGCGCCAGGGCGTGGACTACACGCCCAACCCCCAGCCGGGCACGGTGGTGTACGTGGCGGCGGAGGGGCGGTTTGCCGGCTCGATCCTCATCAGCGACCAGGTAAAGCCCAGCGCGGGAGAGGCCGTCCGCGGCCTGCAGGCCCAAGGCGTGCGCACGGTGATGCTGACCGGCGACGCGGCCCCGGTGGCCGACGCCGTGGGCCGGGAGCTGGGGATGGACGAAGTGTACAGCGAACTGCTGCCCGCGGACAAAGTGAGCCAGGTGGAGCGCCTGCTGGCGGAGAAGCCCGCCCGCAGCACGCTGGCCTTTGTGGGCGACGGCATCAACGACGCGCCGGTACTGTCGCGCGCGGACATCGGCATCGCCATGGGCGCCATGGGCAGCGATGCGGCCATCGAGGCCGCCGAC
>CAJMEU010000058.1 GCA_905212515.1 uncultured Oscillospiraceae bacterium
GCGCTCGAGGGCAGGGTGATGGGCGCCTCGCCCGTCAGGCGGGCCACCAGCTCCTCGCCGGGGATGAGGGTGCTGGTGAAGTAGAGGCCGGGGTCCAGCTGGACGCTTTGGCGGAACCCCACCGTGGCGTCCTGCCCGGCCAGGGCCTCCTTCTGGGGGGCCAGGGCTTCGTTGATCTTCTGCTGCACCAGCTGCGAATCCGCGGTGACGCCCACCAGCACGCCGTTCACCAGCACGCCGGTGGCGTCCTGGAACTTTTCGCTGGACAGGGAGACGATCTTGTTGGCCAGGGCGCTTTGGTCGTACAGGCCGGCCTTGTCCACCACGGACAGGGTCATGGTGGGCGTCTCGTCCCAGCCGTCGTCGGCGTCGCTGCCGCGCAGGCGCTGGCGCACGATGTCCCGGGCGCCCTCGTACACTTCCTGGCTTTGGATGAAGCCCAGCGTCTGGCCGCCGTACTCCACCTTCAGGGCAAAGTTGTACCCCAGCACCGTGTGCACGGTGAGGGCGAATACCGCCGCCGCGCCCAGGGGCATCAGGTAGGCCAGCGCGCGGGTGGCCAGCCCCCGGTAGGTGCGGATGCCGTTGAGCACGTAGCGCAGGCCCTTGCCCTTCACGTCGCGGCCGGCCTCGCGCTCCTCGCGCAGCATGGTGCGCAGGTTCACCACGCCCTGCCGCAGCTGGCGCAGGGGAGCCGTCAGGTCCTCATGGATATTGTTCCACAGCGGGCGCAGGATACTGCCCGCCAGCGCCCACAGCCATAAAACCGAATCCACCGCCCCCTGGCACAGGGCCCGGATGCCGCGGCCCAGGTTCAGCAGAAAATATTCCGCCTGGTAGCCGGTAAAATAGAACAAGTCGCCGGCGGCATGGGCCAGGGCGCGGGGCGAAATATCGCCGTCGCGGAAATAGTGCAGTTTCTGCCTGCGCAGCAGTTCTTTGCCTGTCTGGACCATGCCGCCGCCTCCTTGCCGTACGTTCTCAGGGCGGCGGGCTTGTCCTTCCCGCCGCCATAACTTCTCTATTATACATAAAAATTGTGAAAAATCAACCGCTCCATGTCGGGCGGCGGCGCGCTGCGGAAGGTGTGCAGCTGGCCGGACGCGGGGCCGGGCGCGGTGATGCAGGCGCAGTGCAGGGCCACCCTGGGAATTTTTTCCCGGCTTCCGCCGTACAGATCGTCCCCTAGCAGCGGGTGGCCCGCGTGGGCGAAGTGGACGCGGATCTGGTGGGTGCGGCCGGTGACGGTGACGCACCGGGCCAGGCTGACGCCGCCCGCGCTTTCCAGCACCTCGTACTCGGTGCGGCTGGGCCTGCCGTCCGGCCGGCAGCACCGCTGGATGATGGACCCCTCCTCAAGGCCGAGGGGCTGGGTGAACACGCCGGGCCCGGGGGGCAGCTCCCCCTGGGCCAGGGCCAGGTATTCCTTGCGGGCGCCGGCGGCCAGGATGGGCGCGGCCCAGGCGTTCATGGCGCACAGCACCAGGCCGGAGGCCTCCCGGTCCAGCCGGTTCACGGGGCGGAACAGGGCCTGCGCGCCCCGGCGGCGCATCTCGCCCAGAAAGGCGTTGGCCAGGGTGCCGTCCTCGTAGCCTCGGGTGGGATGCACCGTTTGGCCCGCGGGCTTTTCCAGCACCATCAGGTGCTCGTCCTCATAGACGATGCACAGGGGCAGGTCCTGGGGCCGGACGGCGGTGGGCGGCTCCGGCGGGAGGGCGAAGGACACCGTCTGCCCCGCCGCCAGGCGCTGGTTGGCGCGCACGGGCGCGCCGTCGGCAAAAAAGCCGCCGCAGCGCTTTACGGCCGCGCACAGGGACGCCGACACCTGCCGCCGGCGCAAAAAGTCCCGCAGCAGGATGCCGTCCTGTTCGTTTTGGAATGTCAGCGTCACCGGCCCACCTCCATGGAAAAGGGGCGGCCTGTGCCGCCCCTTTGTTTTTGCTTGCGTTTAATAGGCGATGCCCTGGGCCAGCATGGCCTCGGCCACTTTCAAGAAACCGGCCACATTGGCGCCCACCAGCAGGTTGCCGGCCACGCCGCACTCCTCGGAGGCGCCGTAGGCGCTGTGGAAAATATTTTTCATGATGCCCTGCAGCTTTTCGTCCACCTCTTCAAAGGTCCAGGCCAGGCGCAGGCTGTTCTGGCTCATCTCCAGGCCGGACACGGCCACCCCGCCGGCGTTGGCCGCCTTGGAGGGGCCGTACAGCACGCCGGCCGCCAGGAAGGCGCTGATGGCCTCGGGCGTGCTGGGCATGTTGGCGCCCTCGCACACCACTTTGCAGCCGTTTTTCACCAGCGTTTCGGCGCTGGCGGCGTCGATCTCGTTCTGGGTGGCGCAGGGCAGCGCCACGTCGCAGGGGATGGACCAGATGCCGGCGCAGCCCTCGTGATACTCGGCGCCGGGCACCGCTTTCACATATTCGCTGATGCGGGCGCGGCGGGCCAGCTTGATGTCCTTCACCACGTCCAGTTTGATGCCGTCCTTATCGAAGATATAGCCGTTCGAATCGGACAGGGCCACCACCTTGGCGCCCAGCTGCCGGGCCTTTTCCGTGGCGTAGATGGCCACGTTGCCGGAGCCGGACACCACCACCGTTTTGCCCTTGAGGCTATCGTCCAGCATGTTGTTCATGGCTTCCTCGGTGAAATAGCACAGCCCGTAGCCGGTGGCCTCGGGCCGCCCCAGGCTGCCGCCGTAGCTGAGGCCCTTGCCCGTGAGCACGCCCACGAACTCGTTGCGCAGGCGCTTGTACTGGCCGAACAGGTAGCCCACCTCGCGGGCGACCACGCCGATGTCGCCGGCGGGCGCGTCGGTGAACTGGCCGATGTGGCGCTGCAGCTCCGTCATGAAGCTTTGGCAGAAGCGCATCACCTCGGCGTCGCTTTTGCCCTTGGGGTCAAAGTCGCTGCCGCCCTTGCCGCCGCCCATGGGCAGGCCGGTCAGGCTGTTTTTCAGCGTCTGCTCAAAGCCCAGGAATTTGACCACGGACGCGTTCACCGACGGGTGCAGGCGCAGCCCGCCTTTGTAAGGGCCGATGGCGCTGTTGAACTGCACGCGGAAGCCGCGGTTCACGTGTACGCTGCCGGCGTCGTCCACCCAGGGCACACGGAACTGGATCAGGCGCTCGGGCTCGCACAGGCGCTCCAGCAGGCCGTTCTTTTCATATTCCGGGTGCTTTTCCACCAGCACTTCCAGGCTTTCCAGCACCTCGCGCACGGCCTGCAAAAATTCGCCCTCGCCCGGGTCGCGCGCCTCCACTTCGGCGTACACACGTTGTAAATACTCGTTCTTGAACATACTTTCGTCCCCTTTCCGGCATCCTTGTGCCGCACAATTTTTCCCATGGAAAAATTATATACGGATTCGGCGCTTTATTCAAGTAAATTTTTCATGAACTTCCCGATTGACGGCCGGCGGGAGTTTGTGCTATACTAAGTTGCCCAGAATGAGCAAAACATACGGCGGCGGGGCGCTTTTGCGCCGTGAGGAAAGTCCGGGCTCCACAAGGGAATGGTAACTGCTAACGGCAGCCGGGGGTGACCCCAGGGATAGTGCAACAGAGATGAGACTGCCCGCCTTTTGGCAGGCAACGGTGGAAAGGTGCGGTAAGAGCGCACCAGCGCGCTTGGCGACTTGCGCGGCTGTGTAAACCCTACCAGGAGCAACGCCCGTATGAGAGCGATACGTCCCCTGCGTGCTCTCGGAGGCGGCTTGAGCCGTGCGGCAACGCACGGCCTAGATAGATCGTCGTTTAATACAGAACCCGGCTTACGGTTTGGTCGTTCTGGGCAAAAAAGAGGCAGCCTTGCGGCTGCCTCTTTTTTTTGCCTCTTTCTTTAACTGTTGGAGGAATAATCCACGTCGTAGCGCTGGGCCATCTCCAGCTGCTGCACGTCGCCCGCGGCGCCTTCCGTGCGCTCGATGCGCAGGATGGTGTCGCCGGTGACATAGCTTTGCCAATACTCGCCGTCCTCCAGCTTCGGCTCCACTTCCCTGGCTTTTTCCGGCGTCAGCGCCGTCAGGTCTATACCGTTGAGCTGGGCCATGGGCACGCCGCTTTCCATGATCTTGATGGAGGCGATCACCGCGCCGCCCACCGGGCAAGCCTCGTCCGTCACCAGTTCCAACGCGCCGTAGGTGACGCCGTCCTTGCCGAAGTAAGTACCGGTGTAATAGCTGTCTGCATCCAGCTTTTCCGCCCGCTCAATGGCGTAGCCGTCCGCGGTGTGCAGGTCAAAGCCCGCGTCGTACAGCACGCTGGCCGTGGTCTCGCCGGCCGTGACGGCCGTGCCGTCCACGGTGACCGGATAGATGGTGGCCTTGGCGGCGCCGCAGCCCGCCAGCAGGCCCAGGGCCAGCATACCGGCCAGCGCCAGGCAGAGCAGTTTCTTTTTCATTGAGAAGATACCCCTTTTCACAAAATTTCCTCTATTTTATCACAGGTACGCGATAAAATCAATCCGCCGCTTGGGCCGAAAACCGCCTCAAAACCCTTCCAGGGCAATGGGCTGGGTGCCGAAAAAGGCACAGATGGCCCGGTAATAGCATTTGGCCGCCAGGCGGCAGCCCGAGGGCGTGGCCCAGTCGTTCGCGTCGCCGGCGTGGGTCAAAAAGCACTGTTCCGCCAGTACCGCCGGGAACTGGGCCCGCTGCAGCACGCCGAAGGTCTGCTCCTCATGGACGGAGGTATCGCTCTCCTCCACGATGGTTTTTTCATAGCCCGCTTCCTCGCTGCCCTTGTAGTAGATATAGCGCACGCCGCTTTGCCCGCGCAGGGACTGGCCCGTGGCGGCGACGGCGTCGGCGATGTGGTGGGCCAGGCGCACGGAATAGCTGTGGTAGGCAAGGCCCGGCGTTTGGGGATAGCATTCAAAGCCCACGGCGGTGCCCGTCTCGTCCGAATTGCCGTGGATGGACAGCAGCATGGTCGCCCCGGCGGCGACGGCCGTGTCCACACGGTCGGCGATGCTTTTGCCCTCGCCGTTCTGGCGCGTGCGCACCGGGGTGTAGTTGGGGTCGGCCTCCAAAATTTTGATCAGCTCGTCGGTGGTGCGCTCGGTCATCTCCACCTCCACCGCATAGCCCTCGGCGCCTCTGTCCGCGCCGCCGTGGCCGGGGTCGACGGCCACCACGTAGGGCGGGCCGGCCGGATCCCAGGCCGCCTCGGTGACGATGGGCTCCTGCACGCCGGCCCCGGCCGGCTGCGCGGGGCCGCCGGACGCGCGGCCCAGCAGGGCGCGCAGGCCTGTGAAGGCGCCCAGGCTCAACAGCAAAAACAGGGCCGTCATACCCACAAAGGACAGGGCCCCGCGCGCGGCGCGGCGGCCCTTTTTTGCGGACGGCCGCTGCGGTGGCGCACTGTAAACCGCCGGGGCGCGGAGCGCGGCTTTGGTTTTCTTCGGGGCGCTTTGCGCCGGGCGCGGCGGGCGGGCGCTCTCTTCCGCGCGGGCCCACGCGCCTTCCGGGGCGGCGCCGCGCCGCTCAGGCGGCGAAGCCAGTGTCCACTGCTCCCCTTTTTTGTTCGAATGGGCGCGTTCCAGGCGGATCTGCCGTTCCCTCATTTGTCCGCCTCTCCTTCCCTGCCTTGTCTTTCATTAAAACGATGTCAGCCCTGTTTTTTCTCCAGCAATTTCTCCGCCGCGTCGTCCTGGGCGGCCGTCTGGCCGCTGACGATCACCACCGGTTGACGCTGTGCCTTGGCCCGGCTGCCCATGGCAAAGCTGAAGGCCACCACCGCCGCCAACAGGGCGGTAAAACCCAGGATCGTAAAAAACCGTGACCACTTTTTGATGCCTTCGCCTTTCATGGACAACCATCCTCCTTTATTATATATGCGTTGCCTTGATTTCTATTCCAGGCGTTTTTGTCCTAGGCCACCGCCTCCCCGGCCGTATACGCCCACAGGCGGCCGGGATACTCCGCTTCTCCCTGGGGGCACAGGCGCCGCAGGAATGCGGTTTTCCCATTGGCGTAGCGCACGTGGGCGGCCACATAGTCGTTTCCCCCGCCGGTGCCCAGGTCGCCGACTTCCATTTTCACGCTCCAGCCCGCGCCGCCCTCGGGGCCCGATACCGCATCCAGCGCCACGATCTGCTCTGCTTCCTTCTGGTAGGCCGCCAGCATTTCCGCGGACAGGTTCGAGAGGTCGTAGCCGCACATCACGCCGTTGGGCTGCCAGGTACCCGCACCCTCGGGCAGAGGCTGGGCCTTCACCGCGCGCTCTTCCTCGGCGGTGAGGCCAACGCCGGTTTCCAGGACACGGCCCGTCAGCGCGTCGATGGCCAGATAGGCCTGAGTCCGCATTTCATCCTCCGGCAGCATGAACATCCAGGTATAAGGATGCTCGTTGTTCTTCGCTTCCGGGTCGCTGTAAGCATTGAAGGTTGTGTTCAAAATCCTGTCATTCAAGGGGATACCGTACACTTGCTCGATCCAACGGCCGGCGATGTTGGCCGCCTCCTGGGGCGGGATGGCGTCTTTCACCGCCTCGGCCTCCCGTTCCAGGTTCTCTCGCTTTTCCTGTACAAATTCGTCGAGGTGTTCCTCCAGATAGCGGGCGGATTCCTCGTTGAGCGCCTCCAGTTCGGCGTTGCCCTCGGCGCGGAATTGCTGCGCGTGCTGCCGGGCCGCGTCCCTCTCCGCTTCCAGCCCGGCGCGGTAGTTTTCCAGCGCCCCGTCGATGTCCCCGTCCTCGTAAGAATAGGCGTAATTTTTGCCGTCCCCGGCCGCCGCCGTCAGGGCGCTTTGGGCCAGGTCCGTGCCGCCCAGGGAATCGGCCGTCACCGTGGGCTGCTGCGGCGCCTCCTGGGCGCGGCTGTTGAGCAGATGCAGCGCGCCGGCGGCCGCCGCCAGCAGCACCGCCGCCGCCAGGGCCACGCCCAGCGCGGGCAGAATTTTTTTGCTTCCCATAGGTTTCATCTTGGAAGCCCCCTTTCTGCCCTTATCCTAACCTGTCTGTGTTTCCATGCAGGCAAAAAGTTGTTAGGAACTTGTAAAATGTACCCGCACCGTGGTGCCCTGGCCCACGGCGCTGGAAAATTCCAGCTTGGCGCCGTGGGCGCGGGCGATGCGCATGCACAAAGCCAGGCCCAGGCCGGCGCCGCCGCTGGCCCGGCTGCGGGCCTTGTCCGGGCGGTAAAACTCCTGCCCCAAATGGCGCAGCGTCTCGGCGTCCATGCCGCGGCCCGTGTCGGCCACGGCCAGCGTGACGCCGCCGGGTTCCCTTTTCGCCCCCACCGTCACCCGGCCGCCGGGGCGGCAAGCCTTCACCGCGTTGTCCGCCAAGTTCACCAGCATGCTTTCCAGCAGCGCCTCTTCGCCCTGCACGGCACAGGACGGCGGCGCGGGGAAGGAAAGGTTTACGCCCGCCTCTACGGCTTTGGGGGTGATGGTGCGGCGCACCCGCAGCAACAGGGCCGGCACGTCCACCGGGCTGCGCCGCACCTGTCCGTCCTCCAGGGCGGCCATCTGCACCAGTTGCTCGCTCATGTGCGCCAGGCGGCGGGCCTCGTCCATCATGTAATTGGTGGCCTGGTAGTGCTCTTCCTCGGACAGCTGGGCCCGCTGCATGTACTCCGCATAGCCGGCGATGGCCGTCAGCGGCGTGCGCAGCTCGTGGGCCAGGTCGTCCACCAGGCGCTGCTTCTGGGCGGCGCTCTCCTCCAGCTGGCGCATGTTCTGCTGGGTCTTTTCCGCCATGTCGTTCAGCGCGGCGGCCAACTGCCCCACCTCGTCGGCCCCGTGTTCGGCGCTGCGGGCGGAATAGTCGCCCGCGGCCAGCTTCTGCGCCGTGCCCGCCAGGCGGGTGAGGGGCCGCGACAAACCGTGCAAGACAAAATACAGCCCCACGGCCAGCGCGGCGGACACGCCCAGGGCCATCCACTCGTAGGTGCGCAGCATGCCGTCCCACTGGGTGAAAAAGGGCTCCATGTCAAAGCCGCACACCAGGGTGAGGGCATGGGCTTCCTCTGCGGGCAGCGGCAGCGCCGCCGCCACGTACAGCACGTGGCGGCCGTCGGCCACGGCCACCGCGTGGGCGCGCTGCCCCTCGGCCGGGGCGCCGGGCACCTCCCCTTGCCCGGGGGCGGGCAGCGTGTCGGCCAGCACCTCGCCGTCCAGCGTCACCCGCAAACCCACGGCGGGGCCGTAGCTGCGCGCGTAGCTTTCGGCCAGGCGGGCCACCGCCTGGGGCCGGCGGGCGTACACCGTTTGGGCGTCGCTTTGCAGGCTTTGGGCGATATAATGCTGCTGGGCCAGGTATTTTTCGCACTCGGCATTGTAACTGCTGGCGCGGCCCAGGGCGGCGACGACGAACACGCCGCCGTTGAGGCACAGCAAAAACAGCGCCAGGGTGAGCAGATAGGTCTTCTGCCAGAAGGCCAGATGCGGCCGCCTCATCGCTGTGTGGCCAAGCGGTAGCCCAGCTTGTACACCGTTTGGATCTGCTTGTCCAGCTTCAGCTTGCGCCGCAGCTTCTGCACGTGCACATCCACGGTGCGGGTGTCGCCGCCGTAATCGTACCCCCAGGCCAGGGCCAGCAGCTTTTCCCGGCTGAGGGCCAGGTTGCGGTTGCGCACCAGCGTGGCCAGCAGGGCGAATTCCTGCGGCGTCAGGGCCACCTCCTGGCCGTCCAGCAGCACATGGCGACCCGCCAGGTCGATGTGGCAGCCGCCGATCTCCAAGGGCGGTTCCACGGCGTGGGTGCGGCGCAGCACCGCTTCCACCCGGGCCAGCAGTTCCAGCACCTCGAAGGGCTTGGTGACGTAATCGTCCGCCCCCAGGCCTAAGCCCTCCAGCCGCTGGCTGAGGGCCGTTTTCGCCGTGACGAAGATGACCGGCGTTTTTTCCGGCAGCTGCTTTTTCACCTCGAAGCCGTCCAGGCCCGGCAGCATCACGTCCAGCAGCACCAGGGCGAAGGGTTCGCTCTCGGCCAAGGCGAGGGCCGCGTTGCCATCATACGCCTGGCGGCATGTATGGCCCACCAGGGCCAGGTTGCGCCGCAGCAGCTCGTTGATGGGTTGTTCATCCTCCGCGATCAGGATATGTGCCATTCCGTCCCAGTCCTTTCTTTTCGGCATCAGCGTTCTACTTTATATACGTATCATACCCCGCTTATGTTTCCAACTTGTAAAGATTTTGCCGAAAAAAGTTTAAAAGGCCCATCATGTTTCGACGTTTGTTGAACCTTTTCTACATTGTACAACTGTCGAAATGTTCTGTCAAGCCTTCAGGCTGCCCCCCTTTCAGTATAGCAAAACTTTCTTAAGAGTTCCTTAAAGAGACCTTAAAAGAAGCTGAAAGTTGAAAAAGGCCGCCTTTCCCGCAGGAAGGGCGGCTCAGTTTCGCAGGAAAAAATGCACAAGAGGGGGCTGGCAACCGAAGGCTGACTGGGGGAGAGAAATTTAACCAAAGCGCAAACGGTCAAGTTTCTCTCCCTCCGTCTTTCGCTGACGCGAAAGCCACCTCCCTCGTCAGAGGGAGGTGTTCTTGGCCCCCTCTGACGAGGGGGCTGGCAGCCGAAGGCTGACTGGGGGAGAGAAACCTGACCAAAGGCTTGGCTGCACCTTTTTCAACAGTCGGGGCCGCCTTTCCCCCAGGAAAGGCGGCCTTTGCA
This sequence comes from uncultured Oscillospiraceae bacterium, assembly GCA_905212515.1. Classification (GTDB taxonomy): domain Bacteria; phylum Bacillota; class Clostridia; order Oscillospirales; family Ruminococcaceae; genus Ruthenibacterium. The sequence continues at coordinate 9,615 of CAJMEU010000058.1, forward strand.
TCCCGGTTTATTCCATGCCCAAAATGGCAATGCCCACCGCGGTGACGGCGATGACGGCATAGTGCTTGGGGGTGAGCTTCTCCTTCAAAAGCAGCCGGGCCCACAGCACGGACACCACACAGTAGGACGAGATCATGGGCGCGGCCACGATGCCGTTGGCGCCCATGGCGTACACATAGAAGAATTGTCCGCCGGTCTCGCACAAGGCGGCCAGGCATTTCTCTTTCTCCCTGGGCAGGCTGATGCGCTGCTTCTTGACGACCACCACATAGAAGAAGGCGAACACCGCCATGGCCAGGAACGTGAGTTCGTAGGCGATGTTGGCCGAGCCCTCCTCCACGATGCCGGTGTCCAGCAGAAGGATGTCGGTGAACGTGCCCAGGCCATCGATGAGGCAGTAGAGGATGGGGAACAGAATAGCCAAAACGCTGCGCTGGTACTTCACGTCCGCGATCTCGCGCCGGGCGGCGCGGGCGGCGTCGTCCTGCTTTTTCTCAATGTAGGAAAGGCCGAACACGCCCACGCAGGCGCACAACACGCCCACCAGCTGCAGGCCGCTCATCTTCTGCCCCAGCACGAAGAAGCACAGCACGGCGGCCACGGCGCCGGAGGAGTTGCAGATGGGCGAGGAAATGGACAGCTCGATGTAGCGCAGGCCCACATAGCCCAGGATCATCGAGAGGATATACATGGCCGAAGCCGGCATGTAGCGGATGATATCCATGGGCTCGAACGGCGTGCCGATGGCCAGCATGATGGCGGCGTGGACGCCCATCACCGTGCCCACAGCCATGACCATCTTCCAGTGGCTGTAGCGGTCGTCCGGGCGGGAGCCCATTTTGGAAAACAAGTCGGACCCGCTCCACAGCAGCAGGGCGAGCAGGGATTAAACGATCGAATTCATATTGCCTTTATCCTTCCTTGAGCAAAATTTCGGTTTTTTCATTGAATGTGAGGGGGGCGGCCTGCGGGGGAAACGGGTGTTGTGCCAGCATTGGGTGCGCCGCAGCAGATGCTTTTTCATAAAAAGGCCGCTCCTTTCGTACGTGATCGCTTTTTACAAAGCGATTTATTGTACCACAATCGAAGCGGTCTTTTCAATATTTCAGCTCAAAAAAGTGCGTTTTGGGGCTTCCCCCTCTTGTTGCAAAGCGCTGCGCCCGATTTTCCGGCCAGCCTTCAGGCCTGCTCGGCCAGGTACAGGCGCATGGTGTCGGCGATGGCGGCGGCGGCTTTGGCCTGGTCCGTCTCGCCTTTACACAGGGCCGTCACCTGGGCGCGCACCGCCTCGGTGACGGTGTCGGGCAGCAGCAGCGGCGTGGACAGACGGCCGATCAGCGCCTCCACGTCCACGGGGTATTGCCCCGCACCCTCGGGCATCATGCCCTCCTCCACCAGTTCGGCGTATTTCTGGCCCTCCTGCTTCACCTGGGCGGCCACGCCCGCTTTGGTGGTGGGGATGCCGGTGGGCAGCTCGGTGCTTTGCAGATCTTCCCCCAGCAGGGTGCCCACGAAGGCGCCGGACAGCTCTTGCTGGGTGCCGTTTGCGCTGATGCCCGCCAACAGTACCGGCCGGTAGGTGCCGGCCGCGGGGCCGGGCAGCAGGGTCAGGCGCGCATCCTCGTTGACGCTGCGCCCCTCGGGCCCGTGGAAGCTGAGCGGATAGGCCAGCAGCGAGATATTGTCCACCCAGGCGGCACAGTTGAAGGCGCTGTCAAACATATAACAGGTGACCTCATTGGGCACGTCGTAAAACACCTGGTTGGTGCCGAAACCCATGTTGAACATTTTTTCCCCGCGCTGGGCCAGGCGGCATTTGTCGCTGATGATTTTGCAGGCGCTGAGGAAGGCGTCCAGTTCTTCGCCGTCCACGTCCCCGCCGGTGAAGATGGCCGGTGCGCTGACGCCCCACAAAATATCGAACAGGGAGTCCACGGATTCAAAATAGAAGGCGGGGCGCCGGCTCTCCTCGATGCCGTCGGTATAATAACTTGTGTTTTCCGTGTCCCACATCTCGGCCCCGCCCGCCACGGCGGACGCGATGTCGGCCACGCTTTGGAACCCTTCGATCCGCTCCTGATCCCCGGCCAGGATAGCAAAGTGGCACAAAGCCGGCAGCATGGGATAGCGGCCGTCCCGGGCAAAAGGCTGCGTGAAGCAGTCGTACAGCGCCGACGTGTCCACGTAGGGGCTCAGGTCGGCCAGCAGGCCATTGGCCGCGAAGCTCTCGGCGGGCGTGCCGTCCAGGATCAGCACGTCGGGGCCGCTGCCGGCCATCAGCTGGGTGTTCAGTGTGCGGACGGCGTCCTCGGCCGTAACCCCGGCGCCGGAGGAGGCGTCCAGGGCCAGCTCCAGCTGCACCTTGGTCTCCGGGTGGCTGCGGCGGAACAGGCTGACGGCCTGGCGCAGCGCGTCGCTGTCCTCCAGCGCCCACACCCGCAGGGTGCTGGCGGCGCCGATGGGCGCTTCGGGGTCGTAATCGTAGCGGTACAGGCGCATGGCGCCGTCGCTGTCCTGCGCCTCGATGAACAGGCGCGGGCCGGCCAGGACTGCCGTGCCGTTCATCAACGCCAGCGGCGAGCCAAAGGTATACATCTCGCCGTCCAGAATGGTTTCGGTCAGGTTGCCGCCCGGGACAAAGCGTTTCACCGCTTTCGTGCTGAAGAAATAGAGGTTCCCCTCGTCGTCACAGTCAAAGCCGGTGATGTCGGCGAAGCTTTCGGGGTTCTCCAGCTGGCCGCTTTTGGCCGGCACCGTCTCGCCGGTCTGGGCGTCGTAAGCGACCAGGGCGCCGTTCTCCTGCACCTGGTACAGGCAGCCCGCGCCCACGCCCATCTGGCTGTAACCGGGCGCGCCCAGCTGGCGCACGCAGGTGCCGTCCGGCTGGTAGATGCCGCCGCCCGCGGGTTCCTCCAGGCCGGTATAGGCGCCGCTCTGCGTCATGATATAGGCGCCGTAGCTCATGTAGAAATTGCCGCCGGGCAGGGCCAGCAGGTTGTTGATCTGGCAGTGGATTTTGTCCTCCCCAAATTCCGCGGGTTCGGCAAAGCCCTCCAGTTCAGGCAGGGGGATGGGCGCGAGGGTGTTGTCCGCGCCCACGTGGTACAGTTTTGTGTCCTGGCTTTCCACCACCAGGCTGCCGTCCTCCAGGATGATGACGTTGCGCAGGCCGCCTGCCAGTTCCGGCGCGTTCACCCAGGGCATCTCGCTTTTCCGCCAGGTGTCGCCGCCGTCAGCGGAGTCCCACCGCAGGGCGGTCTCGGCATGGGCGTCCATCAGGGTCAGGCCGCCGTTGGGGCCCTTGACCAGCGTAAAGCCGTCCTGCGCCCCCTCCGGCGTCACCTCCGTCTCCACAAAGCGGCCTTTGGCCCCGTCCCCCGGGGCGCCCTGGGCGCCGCCGGACGCCGCCTGCTGGGAGGATGGGGCGCTGCACCCCGCCATCAGCAGCACAAGCCCCGCCAGGGCCGCGCTGCACGATCGTTTCCATGATCTCATCGGGATCTCTCCTTTCCTGTGCCCCATCTTACCCCATTCTACCTCAAATTTTCCCAAAAACAAATTTTAGGTGCGCCCCAGGTAAAATGCTGTATAATAGGAACAACTATATCATCGCTGGGAGGGAGCGCACATGCGCATTTTGCTGGTGGAGGACGACAAAGCCCTGCGCCGCGCCGTGGCGGCCCAATTGCGGGGCGCGGAACACCTGGTGGACGAGGCCGCCACCGGCGGCGACGGCGCCTATTATTTGGCTGAGGGAGGCTACGACGCCGTGCTGCTGGACCGGATGCTGCCCGGGCGGGACGGGCTGTCGCTGCTGCGGGAGATGCGCGGGCGGGGCGACGAGACGCCGGTGCTGCTGCTGACGGCCCTGGACGCCGTGGGCGACCGGGTGGACGGCCTGGACGCCGGGGCGGACGATTATTTGGCCAAGCCCTTCGACATGCGCGAGCTGCTGGCGCGCCTGCGCGCTTTGTGCCGCCGCACCGGCGCGGCGGCCCCGGTGCTGCAGTACGGCGACGTGCGCTTCTCCCCCGCCAGCCTGACCCTGACGGGGGAATTGGGCGCCTGCACCCTGGCCCGCAAGGAGGGCGAGCTGCTGGAATATCTCATGCGGCAAAACGGCGAAGCCGCCTCGCGCCACGCCATCCTGGCGCGGCTGTGGGGCGCGGGCTCGGGCGCGGCGGACGCCAACCTCGACAGCTACGCCTATTATGTGCGCCGCCGGCTGGCCGCCGTGTCCCGCAGGGTGCGTCTGGCAACGGTGCGCGGCGTGGGCTACCGCCTGACGGACGGGGAGGACGGCGCATGAGGGGCGCAAAGCCCGCGGGCAGCGCCCTGGGCCGCAGCCGGCGGCGGCTGACGCTGCTGGTGACGCTGCTGACCTGCACCGTGCTGGGCGCCAGCCTGTACGCCGGGTGGGCGCTCTCTCAAAAGCAGCTAACCGCGGCCGGGGAGGCCGCCTTCACCAGCCAATGTGCCGAGTTATGCCAACGGGTGGCCGGCGGCAGCCTGAACGATGCCTGGCTGGCCCAGTGGGAGGCGCAGAACCGGTATGTGGCGGGCCTTTCCGACAACGGGCGCACACCTTTTTTCCAAGGCGGCTGGCAGCCGCAGACCGGCCGGCAGGTCCTGCTGGAGCGGGCGCGCGCCGCCGTGGAGGCCGATGACGATCTGATTGCCACGGCCCTGTGGGCCGTGGCGGCCCCTTTCACGGTGAAAGGGGATTTTGGCGAGACCTACCGCGCTTTCGCGGCCAGCGTGCCCATGGCCCGCGGCAGCTGCCAGGTGCTGGTGCTGCAGGACCTCCGCGGGGAGCAGGCCGCCCTGCGCGCCGCCGCCTGGCGGTACCTGGGCCTGTTTGCCGGCGGCGGCCTGGCGCTGGCGGTCGTCAGCCTGGTGATGTCCCAGGCGGCCCTGGCGCCCGTGCGCCGCGCCATGGAGCGGCAGGCCCAGTTCGTCTCCGCCGCCGGGCACGAACTGCGCACCCCGGTGGCCGCCGTGCGCGCCAGCCTGGACGCCATGGAAGCGTGCCCCAAGCAGGCCGACAGCTACCGGGAGGCCGCCAGGGCGGAGACCGCGCGCCTGGGCCGCCTGGTGGAGGACCTGTTGACGCTGGCCAATGCCGACGCCGCCCGCTGGAAGTGGCAGCCCCGCCTGCTGGATACGGATGCGGTGCTGAGCGACGCGGCCGAACAGCTGCGCGGCTTGGCGGCGCAGCGCGGCTTCCGCCTGGAACTGGACCTGCCCGACGCCATGCTGCCGCCGGTGCGCGGGGACGCGGACAGGCTGATCCAGCTGTTGGCCGTCCTGGTGGACAACGCCACCAGCTACGCCCCCGCCGGCCAGCCCGTCACCCTGCGGGCGCAGGCGGCCAAAGGGGCGGTGTGCATCGCCGTGGAGGACCACGGCCCCGGCGTGCCGGACGCGGACAAACAGCGCATTTTCACCCGCTTTGCCCGCGGGGACGAAAGCCGCGCCGGCGCAGGCCATTTCGGCCTGGGCCTGGCCGTGGCGCGCGAGCTGGCGGCCCTGCACGGCGGCCAGCTTCTCTGCACCGACACGCCCGGCGGCGGCGCCACCTTTACGCTGGCGCTGCCCATTGCCAAAAAGGCCAAATGACGGACGCACGGAGGTACTCTTGGCCCCCTCTCCGCCGCGCTAAGGGGCGCAGCCTCTCTTGGCCCCCTCTTCGCCGCGCTAAGAGCCGCAGCCCCTCTTGGCCCCCTCTGACGAGGCTGCGCCCGCATCAGCGCCGCAGCGCTATTTCGGAGCGCAACCGAGCGCAGCGAGGCTCTTAGCGCGGAGATGGCGCGTTTCGAGGCGCAACCGGGCGCAAGCCCGGCCCTTAGCGCCGAGATGGGCTGGCAGCCGAAGGCTGACTGGGGGAGAGAAACCTGGCTGCGGTGCGAACGGCAAGGTTTCTCTCCCTCCGTCTTTCGCTGGCGCGAAAGCCACCTCCCTCGTCAGAGGGAGGTGTTCTACGCCCGCTGCACCGCCACTCCATGACGGGGACGGCGTGATGAGGGGCCGGCGCCGTGGGCGACGGCGGGAGGCAAGAGCTTGTGCAATTTGCCGCTTGACCGCACCTTTTTTGACAAGCTGAAGCGCCCGGCGGGAGCCGGGCGCGGGTTTGTTTTTTTTTCGCCGCGCGTTTGAGGGGGGGCGGGGGCAGCGGGAGCACGTGCGGCCCCC
>CAJMEU010000059.1 GCA_905212515.1 uncultured Oscillospiraceae bacterium
CTGGATTCGAACCAGCGGAATGACGGAGTCAAAGTCCGTTGCCTTACCCCTTGGCGACAGCCCATTATATAAAAACGGCAAACAAAAGTTTGCCGTTTTTCATGGGGTGGGAGATGGGACTCGAACCCACGACAACCAGAACCACAATCTGGCGCTCTACCAACTGAACTACACCCACCATATTTGGTGCGCCCAAAGGGACTCGAACCCCTGGCCCACTGCTTAGAAGGCAGTTGCTCTATCCACCTGAGCTATGGGCGCATATGAGCCTCTCGGAACACTGCTTGACTATTCTACACAAAAATATAGCTTTTGTCAATAACCTATCGCAAAAAAGATGCAAAATCCCCGGGCGCGGCCGGCCATAGCCGGATGCACCCGGGGATGCGTTGCTCAAAACCGCGCCTTGCTGTAGTCATAGGGGATGCTGGTGCCCTGCACCACATCCTCGATCTTCTCCAGGATCAGCCAGTCGTCCATATTCCCCTGATGGTCAAACGCCAAGGGCTCGATGGCCTGTACCCCTTCAAATTCCACCAGGCACAGGCATTTTTTGTGCCAGCGGGCCTGCTGTTTTTCCGTGAGGACCAGCTTCGCCCCGTTTTCCGCCAGCACGCGGCCGATCTCCTCCTCGCCCAGCTTGACGTAGTTCTGCACGTCTTTCACCGCGGCCTTGGCCGTGATGCGCCCACTGCCCTTCTCCATAAAGTACAGCGTCTCGCCCGGGAACACCCGGCTGTGGGGGATCTTGCGGCCGGCGGCGCCGCGCACCACCATGGTCTTTTCACCGGCCAAAATTTTGTCCAGCATCCGCTGGCCCGCCTTGCCCGCGTTGTCGCAGTAAACCAAATGCACCATCGTTACTCCTCCTCCAAAATCGGGATGCAGATCTGCGTCAGATATTCCTCGCCGCCCGCGTCGCCGTCACTGTACCACTCCAGTTCCGGGCACGGCGCGTGGCGGAACGGGTACTGCACCAGCCATTCCTCGTTCAGGTATTTCCAGCCGCTCTGGACGGCACCGGGCACCGGCCCGCGGCAGTCGAACACAGCCCAGGTGGCCGCCGGCAGCACCAACTCGCACAGGTCCCCGGGCGCGGGCCCCTCCGCCTGCACCATGATGGCATAGCGAAGCGTGCCCACCGCCTCGTCATACCCGGTGAACAGCCCGTACATACCCCGCGACACGGCGCTGTCCAGGACGGCCAGGCGGGCAAAGGTCCCGTCCCGCCGGCACGCGGCCCAAAAGGCGGGGATGGCCGCGGCCTGCTGGCCATCCTGACAGGGGATCGCCGTGCTTTTCCCCACAAGCCGCAGGGAGGGCCGCCGTTCCAGCCGCCAGGCATAGCGCCTGTGCCCCGACAAATGCATCTTTGGCAGCACGTTCAGCTCCACCTCCCGCTCCCGCGCCTCTTTGGGCGGCACGCCGTGGAACTGCTGAAACGCCCGGGTGAAAGCCGTGGGCGATTCATAGCCGTATTTATAGCTGATGTCCACCACCTTCATGTCCGTGCTTTTCAGGTCATACCCGGCCAGGGTCATCTTCCTCGCGCGGATATACTCTGCAAAACCGATGCCGCTGGCATAGGAAAACACCCTTTGGAAAAAGGGATAGGAACATCCGGCCAGCGCCTCCACCTCCTTCGGGTCGATGGCCTCCTCCTTACACTGCAGACGCTGTTCCGCATAGTCGATGATGGCTTGCAGCCGCCGGTCCCATTCCATACTCCTGCCCCTTCCTGCCGTTTTCCCCATTGTACCATGGGCGATCCGGCCTTTCCTCTCATTTTTTGCACAGATCGGATAGATATGCAAAAACAGCCTTCAGCCATTTTCCGGCCAGGCGGCCTCTTCCCGGGCCTTGGCCGTGGAGATCAATTTTTATTGTCCCCCAACAAAGAAACGCTTTCCCGGGCGCGTCAGCGCGGGAAAGCGTTTTCGTTATTCCGGGCAGCCCGGCGGCACCAGCGCGAAGCGGATGCGGTCGAACCCCTTTAAATGGCACCAGATCAGCCGGCCGCCGCGGGCCGCCATCTTCACCCGCGCCAGGGCGGTGATGTCCGCCAGCGGGTCGCCCTCCACAGCCACGGCGTCGCCCTCCATGCCGGCGGCCAAAGCGCCCGTCCGGCCGGAAATGCCCAGCAGGGCCGCGTTGTTGGACGTGACGGCCGCAACGGCCTCCAGCGGGGCGTAGCCGCCCGCGCACAGCAGCTGGGCCGCGCGCACCAGGGGCGGCAGGCCGTCCACCAGCACCTCCGGCGCAAGGCCCGTGGCCACGGCCGGCCGCAAGCCCTGGGCCTTGGCGGCGCGCACCTGGGCCAAATAGTCCGCCTCAGCCGGTGTCCCGGACGCCGGCGCGCCGCGGAAAATAAAATACCCTTCCTCCGCGGCCGGCACGCCGCGCACCAGGCAGGGCGTCCACAGCAGGTAGCGTTCCCCGGCGCGTTCCACGGCGCGGCTGGCGGCGCTGTCCGCGCATCCAATGGCCGTGACGCCCCGGTTCAGCGCGTTGCCCGCCCGGCGGTAAGCCGCCAGGGCGGCCATACCCGCATCGCCCTCGCCGGCGTCCTCCAGGGCGCAGCAAAGGTCCACAAATCCGGGCAGCAGCGTGGTGCCCTCCAGGTCCAGCACCGCGTCCTCGGCCTCCGGCTGTGTCAGGCTGGGCGCGCCGGGGCCGCATCGCGGCCCGGCGTAGCCGATGCAGTCCGGCGGGTCCACGGGGCTGGCGTGGTCAAACACCACCAGCCCGTCCGCCTGGACGGACAGCACCTCCGGGCGCAGCAGCGTGCAGTGGTGCAGCAAAGTACGTTCCATAAAAAACTCCTCTGGGCGGGCCGCAGGCCGGGCCCGGCCGGTTTGATTCAGTCAGCGGGCAGTTCAAACAGGGTGCGGCTAAAATTGGTCAGGCACTCCGCGCCCGTGTCGGTGATCAGAACCATATCCTCCACGCGCATGAAGCACTGGCCCGGCCACCAGAACTTGGGTTCGATGGTGAAGATCATGCCGGGCTGGAACACCGCTTCCTGCCGGTTGTGCAGCCAGGGGCCCTCGTGCACGTCGATGCCCACCTGGTGGCCCAGCAGGTCAAAGTCAAAGTAATGGCGCAGCCACTCGCCGTAGCCGCGGGCGTCCAGGTGCCGCTGGATCATGTCAAAGCCGTAGGTCATGGGGTCGCCGGGCTTGATGCGCTCCATCACCTGCACCTGCGCCTCCTGCAGGGCCTTGTAACCGTCCACGATCCCCTCCGGCGCCTTGCCGCAGTAGAACGAGCGGCCGAAATCCGTGCAGTAGCCGTCCCCGGTATAGCCGAAATCAAAGCTGATGGAACAGCCCGGCCGCAGGATGGCCGGCGTGCGGAAGCCGTCCACGTTGAACGGCTCTTCCCCGCCGGTCTTGTAAAAACGCACCGTGGGCGGGAACGGCAGTTCGCGGCAGCCCGCCTCGTAGCCGATCTGGCCGATGTAGGCCTCCACCTGGGCGTTGGTCACGCCCGGGCGCAGCATCTCGGTCACCTTGCCCATGGCCTCGTCCGTCAATGCGCACAGCCTGCGCATCACGGCGATCTCTTTTTCATCCTTCACGGCCCGCAGCTCGGTGCCGTAATGCTCGCCATCCACCAGTTCCGCCTCAGGCAGGAACTCATGGACGATCTGCTGCAAAAAGCCGTTGCAGCTCTCACCGCAGGCCAGGCGGCTGCCGCGCACAGTGCCTTCCATCATATCCGCCATGCGGCAGAAATAATCCACCACCTGCCGATAGGGCAGGTGCCCCATGTCCCGCGCGCGGGCGTAGGACATAAACAGCACCGGCTCACCCCCGGCGGGGATGTAAAACACACAGTCCGGCACGTTCAGCTGGTGGCCGTTGGGGCCGGGGATGGCAAAGCCCGTGTAGGGCGTGCGCTGCCAGGCATAGGCACTGTCGTCCAAAAAATACTGCATATTGGCGCTGGTGGCGTACAGCGCGCCGTCCAGCCCGTCCTCGCATAGGCGTTTCTGCAGGCGTAAAATGCGGTCGTTCATCGTTCAGCCTCTCTTTCGTAACGTGTGTTCCACACGGTCCATGGCCTCTTGCAGGATGGCCGCGCTGGTGGAGTAGCAAAAGCGCACATGCCCCGCCGCCCGCGGCCCGAACCAGTTCTCGGTGCCCGGCACCAGGGCCACCTTGGCCTCGTCCTCCATCAGGCGGACGAACGCCTCGCTGGACAGCCCCGTGCCGCTGATGTCCGGGAAGGTGACGAAGGTGGCCTCCTGCCGTGTGGGCACCACGCCCGGCAGCGCGGCCAGGCGGGCGTACATGTAATCCCGGTTCTGCCGCAGGCGCCCCAGGAAGGCGTCCACCCAGTAGTCGCACTGGTCCAGGGCGGCTTTCATGGCCACCTGGGTCACATAGTCCACGCCGCCGTAACTGCCGTTGGCCACATGTTCCACCGCCGCGAAGGCATCCTTGTCCAGGGCGTACAGGAAACCGGCCCGCAGGCCCGGCAGCGCGTATCCTTTCGAAAAGCCGTAGCAGGACACAGTGCGCCTGTTCAGCTCCGGCCCCAGGCTGTTGATGCTGACAAAGGGCTTTTCCGGGTAGACGATATCGCTCCAGATCTCGTCGTTCATGATCCACAGGCCGTACTTGTCCGCCAGCCGGGCGATGAACGCCAGCTCCTCCCGCGTGTACAGATACCCCATGGGGTTGTGGGGATTGCACAGGCACAGCATTTTGGTGCGCGGGGTGATATAGCTTTCCAGGGCGGACAGGTCCCATTTGCCGTCCCGGTAAACAGAGGGAAAGTGCACGGGCACGGCGCCCGCGTAGCGCACGGAGATGCCGAACAAAAGGTCCACCGGGTCGAAGATGACCGCCTCGTCCCCGGGCCCCAGGATGGTGCAGGCCACAGCCTGCATGGCCGCCGAGGCGCTGTCGATGGGCAGCGTCAGGGACGGGTCCGTCTCCACGCCCTTGCGCCGCCGCAGCCAGGCCGCGATGCTCTCCCGCAGGCCGGGAATGCCCTCCCTGGGCGCATAGGGGAAATAGCCGTCCCCGATGAAGTCCGCCATGGCGCAGCGGATCTCGGCGGCCGGGCGGAAGTCCGGGTCTGCCGAGGTCAGCGGGATCACCCCCTCGGGCACACCGGCCCAGCGCATGCCCACGGCCCATTTTTTCAGCGCGCGCAGGTCCACCTGGTCGTCGCCGAACAGCGCGTTTGCGTCCATAAGCTCCCTCCTATTCCCTGCCCATCCGGGTTAGCGCATCCGCGATGCGGGCGAACACGGACGCGGCTTTTTCGTCGTCCTTGTAACAGGCGTGCACGATGCGCAGATGTCCCGCGCCCTGCACGCCGTAATTGCGGCCCTCATTCACCAGCACGCGGGCGTGTTCCAGCAGATAGGCGGCCACTTCCCCGTCCGTGCCCAGGGCGCTCACGTCCAGCCAGGAGAGGATGCCGCTCTCGGGCAGCTGCATGCGCACGCCCGGCACGGCGCTGAACGCCTCGTAGGCCATGCGGCGGCGGCGGTCGAGGATGCGGTGGTAGGCGGGCAGGATGCTCGCGTCCCGCATGGCCGCCAGCGCCCCGGTCTGCGCCAGGGTGTTGGTGGCGCCCAGCACGTTCACGGCCGCGCCGTAGTACACGTCCATGAAGCGGTCGCAGGCCGCGATATACCCCACCCGCAGGCCGCTGAGGCCCAGGCCCTTGGAGATGGAAAAGGTGGTGACCGTGCGCTCCCACATGCCGGGCAGCGCGGCGGGCGTCACCAGCTCCCGTCCGTCGAAAATATGGTCCTCAAAGGCTTGGTCGCACACCAGGATCAAGTCGTGCTCCACAATGACGCGGCACAGGGCCTCCAGGCTCCCGCGGCTGAACACGGTGCCCGTGGGGTTGTTGGGGTGCGTCAGCAGCACCATCTTGGTGCGCGGGGTCACGCGCTCCGCGAAGGCCGCGGCGTCGGGCTGGTAGCCGTCCTTGGCCGACAGGGGCACGGGCACGGCCCTGGCGCCGCACAGCCGGCAGTTCAGGAAGTTGGAGGGGTAGCTGGGGTCGGGCACCAGCACCTCGTCCCCCTCCTGTAAAAAGGGCAGCATGGCGAACAGCAGGCCCGAGTCGGACCCCGGCGTGATCAGCACATTGCGGGAGGGGTCCAGCGCCAGCCCGTTGTAGCGGCGGCATTTTTCCGCCGCCGCCTGCCGCAGGGCAAAGCTGCCGATGGGCATGGTGTAATGGGCGGGCGTGCCCTCGGCCAGGGCGTCCGCCATGGCCTTGCACACGCTGGCCGGCAGGGAGGGGTCCGGGAAAAAGGGGTCGGCCCAGCCCAGCAGGTCGTACCCCTGCTCCATCAGGCGGGCGGCGCCCTCCCCCACGTCCGCCTTGGTCACGCTGGAAAACAAGCCCCCCTCCAGGCCGTCGAACCGAGGGTTCATGTAAGGGCTGTGCATCGTTTACACCCCCGCCGGCCGCTGGCCGCAGTAATGGCAGGCGCACAGATGGCCGCCGCCCAGGTCCACCGTGGGCGGCACCTCTTGGGCGCACAGGTCGGTGGCCATGGCGCAGCGGGTGTGAAAGCGGCAGCCCGTGGGCAGGTGGATGGGGCTGGGGATGTCGCCGGTGAGAATCACGCGATTCTTCGCCGTATCCGTCCCCACCTCCGGCACGGCAGACAGCAGCGCCCGGGTATAGGGGTGGGCCGGATGGTCGTAGATGTCCTTTTTCGCACCGGACTCCACCACCACGCCCAGATACATCACCACGATATGGTCACACAGGTGCTTCACCACCCGCAGGTCGTGGGAGATGAAAAGGTACGTCAGGCCGTGCTCCTTCTGCAATTTGCGGATCAGGTTCACCACCTGCGCCTGCACGGACACGTCCAGGGCGGACACGGGTTCGTCGCACACGATAAATTTGGGATTGATGGCAATGGCCCGCGCGATGCCGATGCGCTGGCGCTGGCCGCCGGAGAACTCGTGGGGGAAGCGGTCGATGTAATCGGCGCGCAGGCCCACCTCCTCCATCAGCTCCAGCACGCGGGCCTTCAGCTGCGCCTTGTCCTTCATGCCGTGCAGGCGCAGGGGCGCGGCGATGATGTCAAACACGGTCTTGCGCGGGTCCAGGCAGCCGTAGGGGTCCTGGAAGATAATCTGCATCTGCGCGCGCAGGGGCCGCATCTGCTTTTCCGAATAGTGGGTGATCTCCTCGCCGTCGCACCAGATCTCGCCCCCGGTCAGCAACATCAGGCCCATGATGGCGCGGCCCGTGGTGGTCTTGCCGCAGCCGCTCTCGCCCACCAGGCCCACGGTCTCGCCCCGGCGGATGTTGAACGACACCCCGTCCAGCGCCTTGGCAACTTCCTTTTTTCCCATGCCGCCCACGGGGAAATATTTTTTCAGGTCCTTGACTTGTACCAGATACTCCTCGTTCATCCCTTCACGCCTCCTTCCATGCGTCGGTGTACTTGTGGCAGCGGCTGCAGTGGCCCGGCTCCACTTCCACCAGGGGAGGCTGCGCGTTTTTGCACACCTCCCGCGCATACGCGCAGCGCGGGTGGAACCGACAGCCCTGGGGCAGCTCATACAGGCTGGGCACCATGCCGTCGATGGTGTTCAGCTCCTCCGCGTCATCCGAAAGGCGCGGGATGGAGTTCATCAGCCCCTCGGTATAAGGGTGCAGCATGTGGTGGAACACCTGCTGCATGGGGCCCGATTCCACCACCTGGCCGCAGTACATCACCAGCACGTCGTCGGCCATTTCCGAGATGATGCCCAAATCGTGGGTGATCATGATCAGGGCAGTGTTCAGCTTTTTCTGCAGCTCTTTCATCAGCTCCAGGATCTGCGCCTGGATGGTCACGTCCAGGGCGGTGGTGGGCTCGTCGGCGATCAGCAGCTCGGGGTTGCAGGCCAGGGCAATGGCGATGACCACGCGCTGGCGCATGCCGCCGGACAGCTGATGGGGGTAATTGTCCACCCGGGTCTCCGGGCTGGGGATGCCTACCAGGCGCAGCATCTCAACGGCCTTTTCCCGCGCCTGCTTTTTCTTCATTTTCTGGCGCACGATGAACACCTCGGCGATCTGCTGGCCCACGGTGTACACCGGGTTCAGCGCCGTCATCGGCTCCTGGAAGATCATGGAGATATGCGCGCCGCGGATATCCCGCATCTCCTTTTCCGAAAGCTGCACCAGGTCCCGCCCTTTGAACAGGATCTGCCCGCCGGCAATGCGGCCCGCGGGCTCCTGCAAAAGGCGCATGATGGACAGGGACGTGACGCTTTTGCCGGAGCCGGACTCGCCCACGATGCCCAGCGTCTTCCCGCCCTCCAGCCGGAAGCTGATGCCGTCCACGGCGGGCGCGATGCCGCGCTCGGTGAGGAACTGCGTGCGCAGGTCCTTCACCTCTAACAATACTTCGTTCATGCGGTTCTCCTCCCCCGTCATCCCAGGACGACGATGTCCTTTGTCACCTTGTTCAGGTATTCGAAGCCCGTGGGCGTCACCAGCACCACATCCTCCACGCGCACCAGGCCCTTGCCGGGCAGGAACAGGCTGGGCTCGTCGGTAAAGCACATGCCGGGCTGCACCACGGTGCTCTCCCCCTCGGCCATGAAGGGCCGCTCATGCACATCCTTGCCGATGCAGTGGCCCATGCGGTGGATGAAATGCTCGTCCATGCCGGCCTCTTTCATCACCCCGTGGCAGGCGGCGTTCAGCGCGCTGCAGGGCGACACGCAGATGGTGCACGCGTCCAGAGCGGCCTGCTGGGCGCGCATCACCAGCTCGTGGCAGCGGCGCAGCTCGGCGTCCGGCTCCCGCAGAAACACCGTGCGCCCAAAGTCCGAGCAATAGCCCTTGTACACCACGCCGAAATCGAAGGCCACGGTGTGGTCTTCCGCCAAAACGGCATAGGGCTCGCCGATGCGGCTGCCGGCCTTGGGGCCGTAGTTCAGCACCTCGGCCGGGAAGGAGGTGTAAGAGCAATCGTAGGTTTCCAGCAGACGCTCGATCTCATGCTCGATGTCGCGGATGGGCGTGCCCGGCACCAGCAGGGGCAGCACGTCGTAATAGATCTGATCGGCCACCTTGCTGGCGTGGCGCATCAGCTCAATCTCGTCCGCGTCCTTCACGGCCCGCATGGCGTCCAGCGCCGCAGACAGGTCCTTCACCTTGGCGCCGTGCGCCTCCTGCAAGCGCAGCGTCAGCATGGAGGAGATGTCCCGCGTCACGCCCAGGCACTTGCCGTCCAGGCCCTGGGCCGTCACCTCGCTGTCGAAGGCGGCGCCGTAAAGGTCCGCGTCCGGGTAGATCACCAGCTTATCCACCTGGGGGAACTGCTCCATCCGCCACGAGAAGCCCAGGGCGGACAGGCGCGGGCAGAAGGCCGTCACCGCCTTCTGCGTCACCAGCAGGCAGGCGAATTCCAGGCTGTTCTGGCGCTGCCGCGTGTTGTCGTGGCCGCCGCGGGGCAGGCCCGTCAGGTATTCCCAGGACGCGTCGTTCGCCGCGAACACGCCGTCTACGCCCGCGTGCTCCATGCGGCCACGCAGTTCCTTGATGCGTTTTGCATAATCCATAGTCCGTTCCCCTCTGTTCGTCAAATTTCAGTTTTCATGCGCGGGTCCAGAATGTCGCGCACGGCGTCGCCGATGAAGTTGGCGCCGATGGACACCAGGAAGATGGCCGCGCCCGGGAAGAAGCTGATCCACCAGTATTGCAGAATGGCCACGCCGTCGGACACCATGTAGCCCCATTCCGGCGTGGGCGGCGAAACGCCCATGCCCAGGAAGCTGAGGCCCGCAAAGGTGAGGATGGCCGTGCCCACGTCTGTGGAGGCCAGCACCAGCAGCGAGGACATGCAGTTGGGCATCACGGTTTTCACCAGGATGGGCAGCCGTTTCTGGCCGATGGCCCGCTCGCTGGTCACGTATTCCGATTCGCGCACCGTCAGCACCAGGCTGCGCATCATGCGCGCGTATTTGGGCCAGGCCACCACGGCGATGGCCAGCACCGCGTTCACCACGCTGGTGCCCAGCGCCGCCGCCAGGGCCATGGCCAGCAGAATGGCCGGGAAGGACATCACCATGTCGGCAAAGCGCATCAGCACCTCGTCCACCACCTTGCCGAAATAGCCGGCGACGGCGCCGTACAGGCTGCCGAAGGCGCAGGCCAGCACCACCACCATCAGGCCCGAGGGGATCGAGATCCGCGCGCCGTAGATCACGCGGCTGAGGATGTCCCGCCCGAAGGAGTCCGTGCCGAACCAATGCTCGGCATTGGGCGCCTGGTAGCGCGCGCTCAGGTCCTGGGCCGTGGGGTTGTACGGCGCGATGGCCGGCGCCAGCACGGCGCACAGGATAAACACCACCCAAATGACGATGCCCAGCGCGGCGAGGGGGTTTTTGCGCACGAATTTTTTGATCTTATAGCTCATGACAAACCCTCCCCTCTTTTAATAGCGGATGCGCGGGTCGATCAGCGCATACACGATGTCCACGATAAAATTCATGATCACGTTCACCGCGGCGATGAACAGCGTGGTGCCCATGATGGCCGGAAAATCCAGGGTGGAGGCCGCCTTGTAGGCGTACAGCCCAATGCCCGGATAGGAGAAGATGGTCTCCACCAGCACGGTGCCGCCCAACAGCGAGCCGTAGCTCAGGCCGAACATGGTCACCGAGGGGATCAGGCCGTTTTTCAGCACGTGGCAGCGCAGGATGCGCCCCTCGGACAGTCCCTTGGCCTTGGCGGTGCGCAGATAGTCCTGCTGCATCACCTCCAGCATGCTCGAGCGCACGGTGCGCGTCAGAATGCCCATGGTGGCCGCGGCCAGCACAAAGGCCGGCAGGATCAGGTGGCTCAACGCGTCCCAGAACAGCGTGGGCTCGCCGTACATGATGGAGTCCAGCAGCAGAAAGCCCGTGGGGAACTTGGCGCCCAGCCACTCGCTGCTCACCCGGCCAGAGCCGGGCACCACGCCCAGCTTTAAGTAAAAGACGTACAGGCATAAAATGGACAGCCAGAACGCCGGCAGGGAGATGCCCATCAGCGAGAACACCCGCAGCGTGTGGTCGGACAGCTTGTTGTGCCGCGCCGCGCTGACAAGGCCGAACAAAAGCCCGAACACGATGCTGATGACGGTCGCCAGCGTGGCCATCTCGAAGGTCGCCGGAATATACTGCGCCAGGTCGGACAACACCGGCTGCTTGGTGCGGATGGACGTGCCCATGTCCCCATGGAACAGGTTTTTCATATAATTGATGTACTGGATGTGCAGCGGTTGGTCCAGGCCCCATTTCGCCTCATAGGCCGCCACGATCTCCGGGTCGCTCATGGCGCTCTGGCCCAGGTTTGCCGCAAGGGGGTCGCCGGGCACCAGGTGCGAGATGCAGAACGTGATGATGGAAATGCCGAACATGACCACCAGCATCAGCACCAGCCTGCGGGCGATATACTTGAGCATATTCATAGCAAGATTCCTTCCTTTGATTGCGTTTGCATGCACGGACATGCGCCGGGCATGCAAACACCTTGAAAGTAAAAAGAGGCGATTTTGTGTACGCAGTGCGCAAAATCGCCTCTTTTTGCGCCGGAAAGGAGCACTGAGGGAAACCAAAAAGCATCCCGCGCCTTTTGGGTGCGGCGTGCGTTTGGTGTCTCTCAGAAGGCTGCCGGCAAAGCCGGCAGCCTCAGAAAAAGGCCGTTATCTGTGAGATAACAGCCTTTTCCTGCGGTCGTTATTACTCGGCTACTTGCAGCGTTGCCAGGTCGAGCATGTAAGCAGCGCTGGGGTTGATATTCTGGACACGGCTGTTGACGGCCCAGGTGCGGCCGGCCTGCAGGAACACGATGTAAGGCGCGGCCACTTCGTCCATTTGGTCCTGAATATCCAGGAACAGCTGCTCGCGCGCGGCGTCGTCCGTCTCCACGGCCGCCTGGGCGCCCAGCTCGGCCAGCTCGGGGGCCGCCTCCAGCGCCCAGCCAGCGCGCAGGCCCACGGTGTTGCCCGGCATAAAGGCCAACTGGTTGTTGGAATCGAAGTAGTCCGGGCCCCACTGGCTCACCACCGCCTGCTGCGTGCCGTCGCGGTAGCCCTCCAGGTACACGGAAACCTCCTGCGAGTCGATCTTCATGGTGACGCCCGCCTCGGCCAGGTCGGACTGGATCTTCTCGGCGCACATCATGAAGGACACGCCGTCCGGCGCCATGTCGGGGATGACGCCGCAGTTGAAGGTAAAGCCATCGGGATAGCCGGCGTCGGCCAGCCGGTGCTTGGCCATCTCCACGTAGCGCGTCACGGTGAGCGTGCCCGTCTATCCACGGAAGCCCTAGGGGATGACGCCGTCGCGGGTGAAGGCGCCGTTGCCGGCCAGCATGCACAGGCCCTCGTAGTCGATGGCGTATTTCAGCGCCTCGCGCACCGCCGGGTCGGCCAGTTCCTTGCCGTACTCATCGCTGGCGTTCAGCATCAAAAAGAAAATGTCGTAGGTCTTGCTGGTGACCAGCTGGATATTCTCCTTGCCTTCCAGCAGGCTGGTTTGATCCGCCGTCAGGTCCAGCGCAAAGTCGATGTCGCCCGCCTCGATCTCCATCTGCTGGGTGTTGGCGTCGGCGATGTTCTTGATGATGAATTTATCCACATTGCCCGTCTGCACGGTGGCGCCCGCGTATTTTTCCAGCAACACTTCCGAGCCGCTGGTGTACGCGGTGATCTGGTAGGGCCCCGCGCCCACAGAGGGGTTCGCGTCCACATAGGCCTGGAAGGTGTCGTTCTCGTCGCAGGTGCCGCCGTTGGCCGCCGCCACCTCGGAATCATACAGGCCGAAGAAGCCGCGGGACAAAATGCTCAGCATGGCCGGGTTCACCGTGTTCAGCTTCAGGGTGACTTCGTAGTCGCCGGTGGCTTCCACGCTGTCCACCGTGTCCATCAGGAAAGACGGGTTGCCCTTGATGCCCTTCAAACGGTTCAGGCAGTACACCACGTCCTCGGCCTTCATCTCTTTGCCGCTGGTGAACACAACGCCCTGGTTCAGGGTGAACACATAGGTCAGGCCGTCGTCGGAGATGGTCCAGTCGGAGGCCGCGCAGGGCAGGATCTTCGTGTCGTCCTGCGGCTCGGTCCGCACCAGGGTGTAGTACGCCGCGTGCAGCACCATCTCGGCGTCGCCCTCATAGCTGTGGGCCGGGTCCAGGCTGGTGTACGCCATGCTGGTGCCCACCACGATCTGGGAGGCGGAAGCCCCCGCCGCGGACGCGGGGTCCGAACCGGCCGCGGAACTGGCCGCGTTGCCATCCCGCCGCCGCCTCCGCAGGCCGCCAGGCTCAGGGCCATGGCCAGCGCCAAAACCGCCGCGGCCGCTTTTTTCATCGTTTTCATTTTCATCGCCACTCCTTCATCACAAAAATTATCCATAACCCACCCCGGGTTATATCCGTGCCTGGGCCCGGCGCCTTACAGCAGCGCCACGGCCTCGATCTCGCACAGCACGTTTTTGGGCAGCGTTTTCACCGCCACACAGCTGCGCGCGGGCTTGGAGGTGAACGCCTGGGCATACACCTCGTTGAACGCCGCGAAATCCGCCATGTCCGCCAAAAAGCAGGTAGTCTTCACCACTTTGTCGAACCCGGTGCCCGCCGCGGCCAAAATGGCGCCCACGTTGGCCACGCTCTGTTTGGCCTGCTCCTCAATGGTGGCGCCGGCCACCTCGCCCGTGGCCGGGTCCAGGGGGATCTGCCCCGAGGTGAACAGCAGCCCGCCCGCGGCGATGGCCTGGGAATAGGGGCCGATGGCCGCCGGCGCCTTGTCCGTCTGCGTGTACTTCATCTCCATTTTCTCCTCCTCCTTGCAAAGGCCGTGAAACAGAAAAGGGCGCGATCTTCCCTCATCGGGAAGACGGCGCCCTTGCCATCCTGAACAGTGATCTTTCCACCGTCTTCACAAAACAAAATTTTATTGAAGCCCATCATATCACTGAATGTTTTTAATGTCAACGGCAATTCAGAAATTTATCACTTTAGTGCGATTCGTTCATTCTTCGGGGACATATTTTGGCACATTTCCGAACTTTTTCCCCAAATTGTTTTTGCGGAAAGTACACGCCCGCAATATTTTGTAAAAAAATCCCGCCCGCATCTTGCAAAATCCCCAATTGGGATTAAACTTAAAACAAAACGCGCCTAAAGGCGCAAGACGTCAAAGGAGGAATACGGGATGACTGCCGACAATGTGGTTTTCACGCCCCTGGACACCCAGATACTGGGATCCTACAAAGACGCTCTGGCCGGCCTCTCCGAATATTTGGGCCCGGGGTACGAGATCGTCCTGCACAGCCTGGAGGACTTCGAACACTCGGTGGTGGCCATTTTCAACGGCGAGCGCACGGGCCGCCATGTGGGCTCGCCGGTGACGGACCTGGCGCTGCAGATGCTCTCGCGCCTGGAGGAGGACGGCACCCAGGACTCCATCACCTATTTCAACCGCAACAGCGCGGGCGAGCCGCTCAAATCCACCACCGTCCTCATCCGGGGGCAGGGCCGGCGGGTCATCGGCCTGTTGTGCATCAATCTGTACCTGAACACGCCCCTGCTCACCATGATGAACGGCTGGGGCATCCCCGACCAGCTGCCGGGCATCGTGCCCATCGAAACGCTGGCCGAGGAGGCCGCGGACCTCATCGACGCCCTGCTGGAGGAGGCGCGCGCCCAGGTGTGTGCCGACGGGCGCATCGCCCCCACCAACCGCAACAAAGAGATCATCGCCCACTTGTACGAGCGGGGCGTGTTCAACCTGAAAAACTCCGTCAACCGCACGGCCAAGCTGCTGCACCTGTCCAAAAACACCGTTTACCTGCACATCCGCAATCTGGAAAAACGCGCTTAAACGCAAAGGGGCGGGGGGGGGGGGGGCCGCGCCGCGCCGCGGGGGGGGGGGGGCGGGGGCGCGCGGGGGCGCGCCCCGCCCCCCCCGCCCGGAGGGGGAGAGATGGAG
>CAJMEU010000060.1 GCA_905212515.1 uncultured Oscillospiraceae bacterium
GGGTCGATGCCCAGAATGCGCACGGCCAGCCCTCCCCTCTTATCATTTACCATTTAAACTAATATAGTATAGCATAATTTACAAAGCAGGACAATAAAAATTCATCATAACGCACACAAAACCGCTGCCAAACAAGCCACCAATCGACTTTCCGCGGGATTTGTGCTATCATGAACATATCAAAAATTTTTGAGGGGGTCATCTCATGTTGGACACGGCCGCGTCCTTCATCAAAACGCTGGACGGGTGGGTGTGGGGCATCCCCATGATCGTGCTGCTGTTGGGCAGCCATCTGTTCCTCACAGTGCGCACGGGCTTCATCCAGCGCAAAACGGGCCTGGGCATCAAATTGTCCGTGGCGCGGGACAGCGGTTCGGACGGCGATATCAGCCAGTTTGGCGCCCTCACCACGGCCTTGGCCTCCACCATCGGCACGGGCAACATCGTGGGCGTGGGCACGGCCATCGCTTTGGGCGGGCCGGGCGCAGTGCTGTGGTGCTGGCTGACGGGCGTGTTCGGCATCGCCACCAAATATGCCGAAAGCCTGATCGCCGTAAAATATCGCGTGAAGGCCGAGGACGGCCGCATGCTGGGCGGCGCCATGTACGCGCTGGAGCGCGGCCTGGGCATGAAGCGCCTGGCCAAAGTGTTCGCCCTGTTCACGGCGCTGGCCACCTTTGGCATCGGCTGCGGCGTGCAGGTAAACGCCATCTCCTCGGTGCTGGATGAAAATTTACATATTGCCCCCCTCTCCGTGGGCGTGGTGGTGTGTGCACTGACGGGCCTGGTCATCTTCGGCGGCGTCACCAGCATCGCCAAGGTGTGCGAAAAACTGGTGCCCTTCATGGCGGTGTTTTATGTGATCGGCTGTGTGGTCATCCTTGGCATCAACTACGATTATATCTGGCCTGCCATCGTCACCATCTGCAAACTGGCCTTCACCCCCGGCGCGGCCGCGGGCGGCCTGATCGGCAGCGGCATCATGGCCGCGGCCCGGGCCGGCGTGGCGCGGGGCTTGTTCTCGAACGAATCCGGCATGGGCTCGGCGCCCATCGTGGCCGCCGCCGCCCAGACCAGCAACCCGGTGCGGCAGGCGCTCGTCAGTTCCACCGGCACCTTCTGGGACACGGTGGTGATGTGCCTGCTCACCGGCCTGGTGCTGGTGTCCAGCATTATGAAAAACCCGGCCATTGACGTGGCCAACATCACCGACGGCGGCGTGCTGACCAGCCTGGCATTCGATCAGATCCCCGTGGTGGGGCCGATGATCCTGGTCACCGGCATGGTGCTGTTCGCCTTCTCCACCATTTTGGGCTGGAGCTATTACGGAGAGCGCGGCGCTGAGTATCTCTTCGGCCGCAAGGCCCTCAAACCTTACCGCGTTTTGTTTTGTGCCGTGCTGCTGATCGCGCCGGTCATCAGTCTGGAGACCGTGTGGAACGTGGCCGATATCCTCAATGCCCTGATGGCCATCCCCAACCTGATCGCCGTGCTGCTGCTGAGCGGTGTGGTGGCCAAAGAGACGCGTTATTACTTGGCCCATTTGAACGAGACGGACACCACCGCGATCCCCACCGTGCAGCGCTGACGGCCCATGACGAACTTACAGCCATTGGGGCCGCATGTTCCTCTGGATAAATTTTTCACCCCCACGCAATAAAAGGGCGGGCATCATTGCACGATGCCCGCCTTCTGTGTTTCACCCGCCGGCCCATGGCACGGTGGGAAGTCCTCTATCTGCTGCCGGCGGGCCGCTTCGTTCAGCATGGCCGCAGTCACCGGCTCAAATGCCTGCCTCAGGCCCAAACTGCGCAGAATGTACAAAATATCGTCCATCACGTTACACAAGTGATAAGGGGAAAGGTCCATTTGTTCAAAATAGCGGCCCATGATCCGGGCGGTCTCTGCGGTGTCGAACACGCAGGCGGTGGTAACGCCCGTCGCAGCCCGCAGGCCATATCCTTCCCGGGGTATGCCGGTGCACATGCTGTAAGTATTTTTCTCTTTCTCCATGTTTCTCTTCCTTTCTTGTCCTGTTAAGGGCGACATTCTCATCATATCCAGATTCCCATTTTTGTCAATATTTGTAATGTTTGTTGCGATTTTTCTACAGAAGATTAACCGTTTTTGGTTCTTTTTGTGTCTTATGGAAGGACAATTATGCTTTTACGTGAAAAATTGCGGTTTTTGAAACAACGGGATCACCTTACCACCAAAGACCTGGCCCGCTTCACCGGCATTCCCATCGGCACTATCAATAAGATCCTCAACGGGGCCACCGCCCACCCCAGCCTGGACGCCATGATCAAGATTGCCGATGTGTTCCAAGTACCCGTGCACTATCTTGGGGACGATGAACAGGGATTTCCGCCTTTCGAAATGAGCGCCTTTGCGGAGGACAAAGGGCTTCTTTCCATCGGCCGGGATGAGTACGAACTCCTGATGCTGTACCGTAACATGTCCCACCAGGCCCAAAAAATATGCCGCGCCCGTTTGGAGACCCTGGCCACCCTTTGCCCGGCCGACCGCCGCGAGATGGTATGTTATGCGCTAAATCCGGATGGCGGGCTCTCAGTCCACATCTGTGCGGGCCGCCCCAACAAGGCCTCTGCCCTGGCCGACTTTGCCATTTTGATCGACGGCTGTGGGCTGGAACCGCGCTATCCGGCCGGCTGCCTGCTGGGCGTGCGCAGCGGCGGCGTCAAGCCCGGGGATCTGGGGGTGTTTATGCTGAACGGGATCGGGTATGTACGGTTGCTGCAGCAGCGCGGCGGCATACGAAAACTGCTGCCCATCCGCTGCGGGGTACCGGTCGTTACAGTGCGGGCCGGAGACGTTTTCCTCACGTATGGCACCGTTACCGGCCGCCTTGCCCCGCTGGACCCGGCACACATTTTTCTGCCGGTGGATGACCGCTGCAAATAGCCGCCTTTTCGTCCCGATTTTTGAAAAACTACTTGCAATTTCGCGCGTCATCTGATATAATAACAAAGCTGTCACGGATGTGACAGGATTTGCGCGGTTAGCTCAGCTGGTAGAGCACCTGCTTGACGTGCAGGGGGTCAGCGGTTCGAGTCCGTTACCGCGCACCAGAAAAGAGACGATATAGAGCCGAAAACGGCTTGTATCGCCTCTTTTTTATTTTGTGACTTTGCATGTTGTCGGTAACTGGTCGGTATTTATCTTTTTATTATAAAGGCAAAAGATAAAGCGCCCCTGCGTTTCCGTCTGTTTTTTCGACAGGAAACCTTGCATGGCGCGCTCATTCGTGTTATGATATGACCAAGGCACAAAAGTGCAAACAGGCGGCGGGGCGCTACCAACACCCCGCCACCCTGCTGGAAGAGACCCCTTCCAACAACAGCTATTGCTGCGAATGCAAACTTATTATACCTTGACCTTGCCAATTTGGCAAGGCGGGGCGGTTTTTCATTGCACTCTGCGCTGTGTTGGGAAGTTTTCCGGCACAGCGCTTTTTGTTGCCTTGCACAAGGTGCGCGGCGGCCCGGCTGCCGCGCCACCTTGCTGTGAGGAAACAAAAGCACACGTCTGCACGCAGAGGAGGCAATGGGAGTGACGTTCAATCAACTCTATTACTTTATGCAGGCGGCCGAGACGATTCGGCAAGGGAAGATCACACCGGCTTTGCAACAGGCGCCGGGCGCCAAAACAGCGCTGGCGCGCCTGGAAAAAGAGCTGGGCGTGCCCCTGGTGGAGCGGGGCGACAAAGGGCTGGTGCTCACAGAGCCAGGCCTGGTTTTCTTGAGCCACACCGAAAAGATCCTGACCGATCTGGAGGCCGCCGCCAAGGACATGGAGATCCGCGCAAAGCTTTACAACGGGCATGTGAACCTGGGATATGTGAGCATGCTTTCCCGCACCTATATCCCCAACTTGCTGGAGAGTTTCGCCGATTCTTACGGCGCTGAAAACGCGGTGGTGCACACAGAAGAAGCCACACCGGAACAAATCATCCAAGGGCTGCGGGAAAACCATTACGACATCGCGCTGTGTGCGAACCCGCCCAGCGCGCCCGGCATTGAATGCGTGCCATTGGAGCGCTGGCCCCTGGTGCTGCTGGTGCCCACCCGCCATCCCTTTTGCGCGGCACGGGAGATCAGCCTGGAACAGATCGCCGCCCAGCCGCTGATCACCTATCAAAAAGATCTGCCGCTGTACCCAGTGGTCAGCCAGCTGTTTGAAAAGCAGGGCCTTGCCCCGAATATCTGCCACTACGCCGCCAGTGAAAGCGTGATCGTGCGGTTGGTGGCAAAAGGGTTTGGCGTTGGCTTGGCCGCCGCCACCGGCGGGAAAGAGGACTACCCCGTCACTGCTCTGCGGCCCGCCTGCATCTGCAAGAAACTGACGATCTGCCTGTTGTACCGGGAAAATCAGCGCCATGGCAAAGCAGCGTGCGCCTTGATCCTCAAAATTAAGTTTCTGCCGCGCTCCACGCTGCCGCCGCAGATCGCCTTACCTTTTTGATCTTTTACGCGCGCCTTTCGGCGCGCTTTTTTATTTCCTCGGCTGTTCGGCAAATTTGCCAAATCGCCCTTGGTTTTTTCTACATGCTGTTGCAAACATAAACATATATCGAAATTTTCTTTCCTTTTGTTTTGCCTCTTTGCCCCTATAATGGACTTATGAGTTCTATTTCTGAACACAAGATCCAGCAAAGGAGCGAGAGAGAAATGATCGACACCATGAACGAGATCACCCAATTTTCGCCTTTTGGCGGCAGCCTCACCCTGGTGGAAGTCCCCGGAGACCTGTCTGCCATCGCGCACGTGGAAGCGGAGAACGAGGCCAGGGCAGGCATTGGCGCGGAAAGAGATATGTATGCCTATGCCCCCCTGTCCGGCTGTCCGGACATGAAGCAGTGTCAGGTGCTGATGGTGCTGCGGGACGGCAGTGACGAAGCCTCTGCCCAGGCCGTGATGCGGGCGTACGGGCTGGATGCCCTGGCGGAAGAAAAACACTGCCTTCTGCTCTTCCCCAATCCCCTGCCCGGCGGATGGAACTATGACGCCCTGCCGGAACGGGAGGATGACATGTCCTATGTGATCCGCTGTTTCGGCGTCCTGCGCAAAAGCAAGCTGGGCGTGAACGGCTTCAATGGCATGACTTTCTATGTCGCTGCATCTCAAGACGCCTCTGCTCTGTTAATGACCCTGGGGGCGCTGAAACCCATCCATGTACCGGCCATGATGATCACCGGCTGTCCCAACGGTTATACCCTGCCCGACGGCGCGCTGCACGTGCCGGTGGCCGCGTGGGTGTGCGGGAATACGGCGGCGGCAGACTATCTGCGCCAGGCAGACCGTGTGCCTGAGGCAGCGCATTTCCCCGCACAGGGACATTCCCTTTATTTCTCCGAGGAAAACCCCAACATCCGGCTGGTCTTGTCCGCTGAACCGATGAATGCGGCGGAGATCCGTGCCGCCTGGGAGGAACTGTTCAGCGAGACGCGGCGCTGGCAGAACGATGTGTTCGGCACTTATCAGTGGCGCACCAATTTCACCGAACGCGGCTTTGTCCCTCACGTCCGTGACACCAGCCTTGGGGTGAACGGTGGCTTTGCCCACACCTGGTACGAATATGTGCCGCCTCAACTGCGCGGCAGCAAAGAGAAGATTCCGCTGGTATTCTACTTTCACGGCGGCGGCTGTGTGCCTTTGTATGGCGCCGAGCAGAGCGGCTGGCACGACATTGCGGACCGGGAAAATTTCATTGTGGTCTACCCCAAGGCGTCGAAAGACGCGGCCTGGAACGCCTGGAACACACCGGACGCCCCCAGCGACGAAGACTTCATGCTGGCTTTGATCGAGCACATGAAAGCGGCCTACGCCATCGACGAACGCCGTATTTATGTGTCCGGCTTTTCCATGGGCGGCATGATGTCCAATGCCATGGCCTGCGCCCACCCGGAACTAATCGCGGCCGCCGCGCCCTGCAATGCCTATCTGGAAGGATATTTCTGCAGCCGCGATAGCATGATGAAGAACCGTTCCCAGGGGCTGCATATCATGGAACAGAGCGCCGAACCTTCGCCCGTGCGGCAGGAGGCAGATGCCAAAAAGGCGAAGCAGGACTACAGGATGCCGGTGTTCCAGACCAGCGGCCTGCTGGACCAGACATGGCCCATCCCCGACGGTGACAACAGCCGGATCTGGACCTTCAACTACTGGAAGGCCTACAACAATATCCCCGTGGAGCCCTATGTGCCGAACCCTGCCTATGAATCGGGCCTGACGGCGGATGAAACGGTATACGACGGCGAGGACGGGCGGTTTTTGCATCACCAGTGGTTCAGCCGGGACGAAGGCAGCCCGGCGCTGTATGAATTGTTCCTGGCCAAGCGCATGCCTCACGCGCTGGACCTGCGGGCCATGGAATATGCCTGGGCATTCATGAAGAAGTTTTCCCGCTGCCCCGATGGAACGCTGCAAATCCGCCCATGACGCCGCCTGCCATTTGATTGCAAATGCTCCTTCCCCTGCTTGAACAGGGGAAGGAGCATTTTTGTGTCAGTCTTTCAGCATGCGCCACAAAGTGGTGCGGCTGATGCCCAGGCTTTGGGCCGCGCGAGTCTGGTTATCGCCGTGCTTTTCCAGAACGATCTGTACGATCTCCCGGTCGATCTCGCTCAATGGCCGGGAGAGATCCAGCGCGGCCGCACTGGGGCCGGCGGAGCTCGTCTGTGCGAAGGACAGCTCTTGCTGCAGCGCCTGGCGCACCTCTTCCGGGCTGATCTGCGCGCCCTTTGCCTGGGCCGTCAGGCGGCCCATGACGCGCCGGAACTGCAGATAATTCTGCGGCCAGGAATATTGGTGCAGCAGCTCCAGCGCAGCGTTGTCGATGCCCGCAAGCTGTGCCCCGGTACTGATCGCATGATGGTCCAGGAACAGGTCGAACGCCATGTCAAGCTGCGCGGGCTGGGTGCGCAGGGGCGCCAAAAACAGAGGGAAACAGGAAAGCCGGTTGATAAATTCCTGCGTCATCTGCTGGACATGGGGCAGGTGAGGCGCCTGGGCGCAGGAAAAAATGAGGCGGTTGTTTTTGTACACCCGCCCTTCCAGCAAAAAAGCCAACAGCTGACGCCACTGCGCCTCGTCCAAAGCCTCCAGATTCTGAAAAAACAAGGTGTTGTCCGTGTCGCATAGCGGCGAATTGTGATGGCCCAGCAGATAGGCCCAGGTTTTCCGGCCCTGCAGGCTGCAGTCGATCTGTACAAAAGGCTGGCGGCGCATGGGGCCGCGCAGGTACAGGATCCGCGCGATGTACTCTTTGCCCGTACCTGTTTCCCCAGAGAGGAACACCGGCTCGCGCCCGGCACAGGCCTGCCCGATGGCGCGGTGATATTGGGACGTGAGGCCCACCACACTGTAAATACTTTGGCCGCAGGCCTGTTCCAGTTCTTCCTGGCTGTGGTAGCTGATGCCGTATTTGTCCCCCGCCGCCGGCGGCAAGGTGGTGAAAAAGTAAAACGAGACATAGGGCGTCTGCCCCTCCACAATCCGGCGGGCCTGGATATGGTACAACTGCCCGTGATACTGTAGCAGGAATTTCGCCTGCCCTTCCCCGGGCACCTCGCCGATCTTTTCCCGCAGCACGTCCAGAAACGCCGAACCCGCCTCTTCCAGTGTAGAAAAAAACAGTTTGCCCTCCACGGTGAACACCACCGTCTGGCTGATACGCTGGTGCAAGAGCTGGCGGAAAAAGTGGTTTTCCTCCCGCAGCTGCCGGTTGGCACTGCAGAAAAAGATGGCTTTTTCAAAGGCTGCGCGCACGCTTTCCGCGCTGGATGTGATAAGGAACGCGCTGAAGTCCATCTCGCGGGCGGCAGTGTAGGTGACCATATCGCACAAAAGGGAGGTATAGCCGTTCTGCCGCAGATATTGCAGCGTCGCCACCACTTGCCCGGTGGATTCAATGGCAAAAATGCCGATTTTGTAGGGCAGCAGTTCCTTGAGCATCTGCATGTCCTGGGTGATGTTGGAATAGCCTACCACCGCCACTTTGCCCTGGCGTGGATTGGCGCGCTGCAGCGTGCACAGCACGTCATACACCGAGGTGGTGATCTCCACCACCGGCAGGGAGATGGCTTTTTGCAGCAGCTGCGCCGTGCCCCCGCGGGAGATGATCACGTCGAAATTGCCGTGGAACCCTTCCTGGGCCCGCGCAAGGCCCTGGGCCAGGTCGCCCACTTCGATGGTCAGCTGGATATTGCTGTATCCGGCCGCCACCTCCTGCAGCAGCGGCGCCATCCCCGGATAGGGACGATGGCCAAGATCCGGATCGCAGACATAGGATCGCCCCCTTTATTGTTTAAATATGAATCACCAATTTATCAGTATTGTAACATCTATACAAAGATTTGACAAGTTTTTCTCGTTACTGTTTCAAAACAAAACATTTTTTGTTGAGTCGTTTCATTTCTTTGGGGGTGGCAAAGGCGTAGAATTTGTGTTGATGAAAGCCTGAAACGAGGGGGAACATTATGATCCGCTTATTTGTAGTAGCCGATGACTTTACGGGCGCGCTGGACACCGGCGTCCAGTTGGCTTCCTTCGGCGCATCGACAAAAGTGGTGGCCGGCCTCGACCTCGCAGCAATCGACCCGGCGGATGAGGCCCAAGTATTGGTCGTGGACGCGGAGACCCGCCATCTGGCGCCAAAAGCCGCCTATGACACGGTTTACCATTTGGTGCGCTGGGCTGTGGAACAGGGCGTGCAGTGTGTTTATAAAAAGACCGACTCGGCCCTGCGGGGCAATATCGGCGCAGAGCTGGCGGCGGCTTTGGAAGCCAGCGGCCGGCAGGCCATCCACTTTGTGCCCGCCTTTCCGCAGATGGACCGCGTGACCGAAGGCGGCGTGCACTATATCGAAGGCGTGCCCGTGGCACAGAGCCCTTTGGGAGCCGACCCTTTCGAGCCGGTACATACTTCCCATGTGGCGCAGATCATCCGCGCCCAGACCGCCCTCCCCTGCACTGTCCTCACGGGGGCCATGCCCTGCGGTACGCAACAGGGCATCCTGGTGTATGACGCCCAAACCAACAGCGACTTGGCAGCCATTGCCGAAGCACTGGCCCAGCGGGGCGAGACAAAGCTGCTGGCCGGCTGCGCCGGATTTGCCTCCATGCTGCCCCGCATGCTGCAACTGGCCTGCCAGGAACCCTTGCCTGCGGCCATCGGCGACAACCTGCTGGTGGCCTGTGGCAGTATCAACCCCGTTTCGCTGGCCCAGTGTGAAGAGGCCCAGGCCCAGGGCGCGCCGCGCTTTTCCCTCACCCCGGCACAGAAGCTGTCTGCGGGCTGGGCGCTGAGCGCCGAGGCCGGGAGCTTGCTGGACGATGTGGCACAGGCCAGCAGGCACAGCCCCCTGGTGGTGCTGGACACCGGCGGCGCGGACAACGAGCAAGAAAACGCGGCCCAGCAGGAGAAAAACCGCGTGCAGGTCTTGACCACTTTGGGCTCGCTGCTCAAACAATTATTGGACCGCGGCTGTGACAGTACGATTTTTATCATGGGTGGCGATTCACTGCTGGGGCTGATGCATCAGCTGGGCGTATCGGCCATCAGCCCGCTGTGCGAGGTGGCGCCGGGGGTCGTGCTCTCACAGTTCACTTACGGCGGCCGCGTTTGGAATCTGATTTCCAAATCCGGCAGTTTCGGCGGCAAAACACTTTTCTGGGACGTGCAGCGCACCCTCTCCCACTGGAAAGCGCAGATCGCCGGCCGGACATGAGAAAGGAGAAGTAAATGGGGTCTCTTTCACCGCGTTATGAGCTTTACCACTACATCTCCACACGGGCCGACTATGACCCGGTGAAAACCTTCTATGTGTGCGCGCCGGAGGCTGACGCCTGTTCTTACAGCGCGGCTGAGGCTTTTGCCGAGCGCTCGGGCTGGAAAGCCCTGGCGGAGGAAGAGGGCGCGGTGCTGGTGCTGCCCCTGGCCAAAAACGGCTGGGCCGGCCAGCCCCTCACCCTGCTGCGGGACATCTATATGGACACCAAAGCCTCCTTCCCCAGCCAAAACGGACGCAGCCTCCATGGTCGCGGCGGCTTTCTCTGGTGCTGGGAAACGCTGCTCTACTTAATCGGTTATGAAGAGGGCGCCGTGTTCGCCGGCAACGCCCTGGGCGCGTGCCCCAATGTGTTCGCCGCCGCGGCGCTGGTGAACGGCGTGCCGGACGACCTGACCCACGCAGAGGAACCATCCAGCCATTGGCTGGTGAAAGAAGTCAGCGGCAGCTATGCCGCGCGCAACCGGGATATTCCCGTCGCCCTGTGGATGCTGACGGAGGAGCCGGCCGCCCTGCCCGCTGCCCGATATTTTGCCGCCTTGAACGGCGCACCGGAAGCGCCGCTGGAAGCATCCTTCGACGGCATTGCCGCGAAAGTATGGGCAAATGATGCCGACCCCGCGCGCCAGGTGCGCCTGTCCGCCGGGCTTTTTGAAGCCGGACCCGCTTTGACGCAGGCTGTTTACAGGCATTTCCTGCGCCGGGTGATCCGCTGGAAAAACGGCCCCGACGGCAAGCTGGCGGTCCTGACGCCTGCTGAGGAGCTGGTCTCCTCCGGCCGCTATCTGCGCCGGCAGGCACAGGCAGGCGGCAACACCTATGGCTATTACGTCCACCTGCCGAAGGGCAAAACCGCCGCCCAATGCGCCGGCCTGCCCCTGGTATTCAGCGTCCACGGCCGGGGCGAACCCGCGTGGATGTTCACCCAGAAGAACGGCTGGGAGGAATTGGCCGACGAGACGGGCGAATTTGTTTTGATCTGCCCCGATTCACCGGGCAATATCTGGTTTTTATCCCGGGACGGCGAGGCCTTCCCCGAAATGGTGCGCCGGATGAAAGAGGAATTTGCCATTGATGCGGAACGGGTCTACCTGACGGGCTTTTCCAATGGGGCCATGATCACCCGCGAGGCGGGCACCAAATACCCGCAGTTGTTCGCGGGCCTCTCGCCCTGGAACGGGCCCGCCATGCCCACGGCCAACCTGAACGGCGCGGAGGAGACCGCATTGTGCGACGGCGTATATGCCCAATTTCCGGGCAGCGGCTGGCAGATGCCCTATTTCGTCTATCTGGGCGACAGCGACCCCGCCGCCGCGCGGGGTTCCGACGGGTCCACACTGGGGCGGATGCTGGCGGCGGGCGGCTGCCGGGCGCAGCCCACGGGCCAGGATGTGCCGCCCTTTGTGCCGGACGAGATGTATACGGGTGAAAACCACTATACCCCCCACCGCGGCTATGCCGAGGGCGGGCGTATGACAGCTTATGTATACTGCGCCGAAGAGGGCATTCCCATCACCGCCATGACCGTGATGAGGGACATGCCCCATGGGGCGGTGCATGACGAAAGCCGCGCGGCCTGGGAATTCCTGCGGCGCTGGCGCCGCCCCCAAAACAGCAAGCACGTGGAACGCGTCGCCGCAGGCCGGGACGCGGGCCATGAGAATTTAGGAAAGGGAGGAACCTTATGATCGACAACATGAATGAGATCGTCGCCTTTTCGCCCTTCGGCGGCCAGCTGATCCGCGAGGAGGTAAAGGGCAAGCAGTTCAACGCCAACGTGCCCGAGAACACCATCGCCCTGAAGGACGGCGAGGACCGGGACATGTATGTGTATGTGCCCGCCTCCGGCTGCCCGGACGCCAAACAGGCCCAGGTGGTGATGTTCCTGCGGGAGGACGCCGGCGAGGGATCGGCACGCCAAGCCCTGGAGGAGTACAACCTGGCCCGTCTGGCCGAGGAAAAGCACTTTGTTCTGGTGTTCCCCAACCCTCGGCCCGAAGGCTGGAATTACGATGCCAGCCCGAAAAAGCCCGACGATGTGTCGTATTTTTCCCGCTGCTTTATGTCCCTGGCAAAAGGCCAGGGCAAGGTGGGCGGCTTTTTGGGCATGATCTTCTATCTGGCCGCCACGCCGGAGGCCTCGGCCATGGCCATGACGGTCAGCGCCATGGACCCTGTGCATGCCGCCGGCGTGCAGGTGGCCGGTTTTCCCGCGGGTTACACCGTGCCCGCGGCCGGCTGTCAGGCCCCTCAGGTGGCCTGGGTGTGCGGCGAAAACCCTGTGGCCGCCCAGTATCTGGCCGCGGTGAACGGCCCTTGTACACAAATGGCCGCAGCCGACGCCATTGCCTACACCAGCCAAAAGAACCCCGCTGTGCGCTATGTGCTCTCCCCTGCGGCGTTCAGCGCCCGCACGGTCCGCACCGCGTGGGAACAGCTCTTCAGCGAGACCCGCCGCTGGGCCAACGACACCCACGGCACCTATCAGCTCCGCACCAATTTTACCGAAAGAGGCTTCGTAGCCCATGTGAAGGACGCCAGCCTGGGCGTGAACAACGGCTTCGCCCACACCTGGTACGAGTACGTGCCGCCGAAGCTGCGGGGCAGCACGAAAAAAGTCCCTCTGCTGTTTTATTTCCACGGCGTGTGGTGCGTGCCCCTGTACGGGGCCGAGCAGAGCTGCTGGCACGACATCGCCGACAAAGAGGATTTCATTGTGGTGTACCCCGCGCCCTCGCTGAACAAGGCCTGGAACGTGTGGGATGAATCCAGCCAGCCCAGCGATTTCGCTTTCGTCATGTCCCTCATCGATCACATGAAAAAACTGTATCCCATCGATGAGCAGCGCATCTACATCTCCGGCTTTTCCATGGGCGGCATGATGACCAACGCCCTGGCCAGCGCTTTCCCCCACGTGTTCGCCGCGGCGGCCCCCTGCAACGGCTACCACACCGGTTATATGACCTCCGCCGGGGAGATGTGGGGCAAGCTGAAAAAGATGAGCCCCGCCTACAAGGCCCCCACCACCATTGTGGATCAGCTTCCGCACACCCGCATGTACGCGGACTACCATAAAAACGCCTACGATTACCGCCTGCCCATCATCCAAAACACGGGCTTGCTGGACGGCCAGTGGCCCATCGACCCGGCCAGGGACGGCCAGTTCAGCCGCCTGGCCACCTTTGATCACTGGAAAAAGTACAACAACATCCCCGTGAAACAGTACGTTCCTTCCGATAAATACGAATCGGGCCTCGAGGGAGACGAGAACGGCTATCTGGGCGACGACGGGCGTTTTCAGTACCACGCCTGGCACAGCGACGATGCCGTCCGCACCATGCTGTACGAGCTGGTGCTGGCCAAGCGCATGCCTCACGCGGTGGACCTGCGCCAGCTGGAACTGGCCTGGGCCTTCCTGAAAAAGTTCTCACGCCAAAAAGATGGTTCACTGAAGATCAGCGAATGAACCATCATTGGTTCTAAATTGCGGTAGATGGGAGGGGTGTAAAACAGGGTTCTCGACTCGGTGTTTCCATTGCAAACGGAGAAATGGATAATGAAAAATCAAGGAGTGAATGATCTATGACCACTACAATGATAATCACACTGGCCATCGTCATCCTCATGATCGTCATGATCATGTCGGACAAATTTGCCTTTGGCGCGCCCCCGCTGATCGCCTGCCTGCTGCTGGTCATCACCGGCTGCGCCACCATCCCCGTGGCTTTCGCGGGCTTCGTGGATAAGAACGTCATCATGATCGCCGGCTTCATGACCGTGATGGCCGCCCTGCAAAAAACCAGCCTGATGAATAAAATCAAGCGCACCATGTTCAACATGGCCAGCAAAGGCGGGTTCCGCAACTACGTTCTGCTGCTGCTTGTCGTTATGATCGGCTGCAGCGTGATGAGCGGCACCGGTTACTACGTGCTGGTGCTGAGCATCGTGGCCACCATCCCCTACAATAAAAACCTGCCCACCTCCCGCATCCTGATGCCCCTGGGCTTCGCCACCGGCAACCCCCTCATCCCCGTGAACATGGCGTTCTATGTGGGCATGGTGTCCTCTCTGCTGGAAAGTTCCGGCGTTGTGGGCGCCGAGATGTCCATGCTGCCCTTCTCCATCATGAAGCTGATCACCTCCCTGGTGTTCCTCGTCTGGGCCGTCATCGGCTACCGTATGCTGCCGGACCACGCCATCAACGACGCCGACGCCTCCGTCAGCCAGGAGGACGAGGCTTCCCTGCTGCCCAAATGGAAAGAGACCTGCACCTATGTTGCCTTTATCGCCACCGTGGTGGGCTGCATGTTCCTCAGCCAGTTGGGCGATGCCGGTTATGCCATCCCCGGTCTGGCCGCAGCTTTCCTGTTCGTCATCAATGTGCTGGACTTCAAGGAAGTGCGCAACAACATTGGTTCTCCTCTGGTGATCATGATGGCCGGCGTCATCGGCGTGGCCGGTGCCCTGGCTGAATCCGGGTTCACCTCCATGGTGGGCGAAGCCGTGGCCGCCGCCCTGGGCGGCACGGTCAATGCCTTCCTCATTGTGTTGGCTTTTGCAGTGCTCACCAGCCTGTGCTCCACCTTCACCGGCGCCTCCATCGGCTCCATCTTCATTTTCGCCCCCATCGGCATTGCCGCCTGCGTCAGCATGGGCCTAAATCCCACCGCCCTGGTGGTGGCCACCGTCAGCGCTGGCTGGATCAACTACATCATGCCCATCGACGGCCTGCCTGCCATGGTCATGGGCCTGGGCAAATACAAACTGGTGGATTTCTGGAAGTTCACTCTTCCCATGTACGCGCTGCAAATGCTGGCCATGTGTGCCGCCAGCGTGCTGCTGTTCCCCATGTAAACAACCCGCAATTCGCAGACTGCCTGTGACCCAGGCGCCGGCGGCGTGCCCCCGCCCCCGGGGCCCGTGTTTTTTTGGGGCCCCAACGCGCGGCTTTTTAAAAAGGGTTGG
Organism: uncultured Oscillospiraceae bacterium; assembly: GCA_905212515.1. Classification (GTDB taxonomy): domain Bacteria; phylum Bacillota; class Clostridia; order Oscillospirales; family Ruminococcaceae; genus Ruthenibacterium. Next base: position 14,777 of record CAJMEU010000060.1, read on the forward strand.
TATTTTTGGATGGTCGAC